>NZ_JAEKEC010000003.1:300000-569582 GCF_016651305.1 Pseudomonas sp. TH06
ATAACGCAACACCGGCCACAACGGCGCACTGCCGTTCTGCGCATGCAGTTGCATCGCCGCGACCACCGCATCGACGATCCGCTGCCCCAGCCATGCCGCCAGTGCCGGCAGCAGTCCGGCGAACAACGTCGCCAGCACCAGCCCGAGGAACAGGCCGCGCGACGTGCCCCAAACCAGTCGCAAGGCTCGTTGCGCCTGGTCGAACAACGACGTGAAGCGCGATAGAACAGGCATAGGGCATTGAGCTCGGCAGAGGATGAGAGTGCGTCATGTTACTCCAGCGCGACGATTGAATTTCCAGCGTCGGAAGTTCCTCGGGATGCTTGCACCTGATCTCCCCCAGGGATGTCGGCGGCACTGCGCAGTGCTAAGTCCTGCCTTTTTCATGAGAAAAACGTCTGGAAGGCTTTGCCCTTTCCGGCGTCCAACGCTCTGCTATGTTTTAACCGCCCATCGCGGAACCCGGCGAAAGGTCGCCACTCTCCGCGTCTGACAACCGGGAGCAGAGACATGAGAATCAACCCGTACCTGATCTTCAACGGCGACTGCCGCGAAGCCTTCACGTTCTACGAGCAAGCCTTGCAGGGAAAGCTTGAGGCGATGATGACGTTCGGCGAAACGCCGGCCGCCGAGCATGTGCCGAAAGAGCACCACAATCTGATCATTCATACGTCACTGAAAGTCGGCGATCAGGCGATCATGGCCTCGGACACCACGCCCGACCGGCCGACTCAGGGCATGAGCGGTTGTTCGATTTCGTTGAATGTCGACAGCATCGCCGAAGCCGAACGGGTATTTAACGCATTGGCCAAGGACGGGCGCGTCGACATGCCATTGGAAGCGACCTTCTGGGCCGCACGCTTCGGCATGCTGGTGGACCGGTTTGGCGTGTCGTGGATGGTCAATTGCGAGAGTGAAAAATAGCGCTGGCGGATCGTCAGGCATGAAAAAGCCCAACCTGTTCAGGTTGGGCTTTTTGTTCAGCGCTGGGCCAGTTCGTGTCTGACGCATTGCTCATAGTAGGTCTGCTTGACCGCCGCCGGTTTGAGCTTCGAGGCGCTGTTGTAGGTCTGTTCGGTAATGCCCATGGCGGTCATGCGCATCCACGGTTGCTGGAATTTGCGCACCTGCAATTGTTTACGCGCGCCGTACAAGGACATCCCCGACAGCTTGGATTGTTGCGCGCCTGCGGCAATATCCGAACCCCATGTACAAGCAAAGCGATGGCTTTTGCTTAATTCTTTTGCCTGGACTCCCAAGGCAACAACAGCCAGGGAAAGCGTTGCAACGGTTATGACAATCGTCCGCATATAGCCAACCTAACCTTTTGAAAAAAGGCGAGTTTGCCGATGAAGCAGGCATTCGGGGGCCAGCAATTTGCCGCTTTTTGGCAATATTCGGCTACAAAAAACGGGACAGCGCGATTTCGTGATGAAATCCCTCTGTCCCGTTGCCTTGTTCAGATCGCGCTGACTTCAACCCGCAAGCGATCTGGCCCCTCCTCCCGACATTCGATGCTGACCGGCAAAAACTGCTCGATGACGGCGATGTTGCTGTGCAGATGTTCGGTCATGCGCGGCGTAGTAAACGTTCCACCACCGGCCAGCGCCATCGGCAGCAACAACTGATCGGCGAGGTGTTCGGCCACCGCTGCATCGCTGCGCAACCAGTCCGCGGCCTGATTGATCGCCGCATCAGCGACCTTCTCCGCTCGTAATGAAACCTGACCAAACGCGCTGAACACTTCAGTCACGTGCTCGAATGCGTATTCCAGCAACAGCACGTTGCCCGGTCCCCGCGCCGGATCAAGCGTGACGTGCTGCAACGCCTCTGATGGCAAGCGTAAACGCTTGGCCACTTGATTCAGTTCGCGCTGGGCGACCGTGGGCGCAAGCCCCACCGTCAATGCCGAGGCGTGCCGTGAAATCGCAGCGCCACGCGCACACAGATCGAGCCGGGTCAGCACTGACGGCTGCACCTTCGCCTCGATCTCACCACCCCCTGCCGGTACAAAACCGTGTCGCAGCAAGTCCAGCTCAATGTTGGCGCCCATGCGCCGCAGCAGTGGCAACCAACTGCGGGTGAGGAAATCCGTCGGCGGCGCCAGCGGATTATGGGTGCCGCCGCAGATACGCACCCGACTCGCCTGCGGTGCGCGCATCAACGCAGGCAACAGCGTCTGCAGCACCAGCGTGCAACTGCCGGCCGTGCCAATCGCGAATTGGTAATCGCCACCGCGAATTGCTCCCGGCTCGAAACTCAATGCCTGAGAACCCAATTCCGCGCCCAAAGTCTTTGCGCCACACACCTCGGCCGCCGCCAGCACCGCCGTCAAATGCTGACGCAGCAGTCCCGGACGGCTGCGCCTGGCGCGAATCTGTTTAATGCGAAACGCCCGGCCTGTCACCATCGACAGGCTCAAGGCACTGCGCAACACCTGGCCGCCACCGATGGCGCCGTCCAGTTCAATCACTTCCTGTTTCATTACAATCCTTATGCGTACAGCTCAACAGTATCCCTGAGGTACTGATCCAGCCGTCGCGAATCTTCCTGAGTTCTTTTTAATGTAGGCACTTCGCGCTCAAGCTCAGCCGCGATGAACCCGTGCAGCGCCGGTCGACGCGGCCCGTAGGCGCTCTCGTCGGCATTGCGTTTAAGGGCCAGCAGTTCGTCGACTTCGGCGAGCAACGCACGATCATCGACCGTGGTCAGCAGATCGGCGAAGGTCATCGGTGGCCGACCGCGGCCCTGATCGATCCAGCGCACCGCCAACAGTGGCCGCAGCACGTAGAAGTACTTTTTGAATCGCACGGTTTCGCCTTGCAGATAGCCCCGAAAATTCTTCTTGGCCATCGACAGATAGTGGCTGCGTGCGGCCGGTGGGCTGTAGAACGCCTCCGCCAATTCGCGCAGCTGCATCACCGCTGCCGTTTCGCGGCGATACACCAGCGGCGAATCAAGCCACTCCAGCAGCGTCGGGTTGGACTTGCGCAGCAACCCGAGGGTCTTGCGCAGCTCCCAGCCACTGACGTCGAGTTCGTCATCCAACGGTCGCTCGATCACATCACGCGGGGT
The DNA here is from genome assembly GCF_016651305.1 of Pseudomonas sp. TH06. Lineage (GTDB taxonomy): Bacteria > Pseudomonadota > Gammaproteobacteria > Pseudomonadales > Pseudomonadaceae > Aquipseudomonas. The sequence continues at coordinate 303,076 of NZ_JAEKEC010000003.1, forward strand.
GTCGACCTGAACGAACCAGTCAGGCTTTTCCACGTATACAAACCGTACGTCGTAATCACTGTCAGTCGAAGCAAAGCCCCAGGCCCGGCTTCCGGACTCACAGGCGTACAACACCGTAACGTTGCGCTCGCGCTCTATGCGCGCCAGCTCTTCCAGCACCCGTGCGCGCATCGTGTTGCACAGCGGGTGGCGCTCTTCGAATTCCATGACATCTGTTCCTTTTATCCTTTGACGCACACCACCTGACGCAGGGTGTGCAGCACTTCCACCAGCTCACGCTGGGCGTGCATGACTTTGTCGATGTCCTTGTAGGCCATCGGAATTTCGTCGATCACCGCTTCATCCTTACGGCACTCCACATGGGCAGTGGCGCGGATCTGATCCTCGACGGTGAAGGTATTCTTCGCCTTGGTGCGACTCATGGTGCGGCCGGCGCCGTGGCTGCAGGAACTGAACGACTCTTCATTGCCCAGACCGCGCACAATGAAACTCTTCGCCCCCATCGAGCCCGGAATAATCCCCAACTCGCCCTTCTTGGCCGACACCGCACCTTTGCGGGTGACCAGAATGTCTTCGCCGAAATGCCGCTCTTTCTGCACGTAGTTGTGGTGGCAGTTGACCGCTTCCAATGCCACTTCGAACGGCTTGCGGATGATCTGCCGCGTCGCCTGAATCACCGCCCGCATCATCAACTCACGGTTCTGTTTGGCGAAATCCTGCGCCCAGCCCACCGCTTCCACGTAGTCATCAAAGTGCTGACTGCCTTCTTCGAAATACGCCAGGTCGCGGTCCGGCAAGTTGGCGATGTGCTGACGCATATCCGCCTGGGCCATCTGAATGAACAGGTTGCCGATGGCGTTACCGACACCACGCGAACCGCTGTGCAACATGAACCAGACCCGGTTGGCTTCATCCAGGCACACTTCGATGAAGTGGTTGCCGCTGCCCAACGTGCCCAAATGTCCGCGGTTGTTGGTGTTGGCCAGTTTCGGGTACTTGTCGGTGATCAACTTGAAGCGCGGATGCAACGCCGCCCATGCCTGATCGGCCTGCTGCGGAATCTCGTCCCACGCGCCCTTGTCGCGCCGCGAGCGGGTCGAGCTGCGGCCGTGCGGCACCGCTTGCTCGATGGCACTGCGCAGACCGAGCAGATTGTCCGGCAGATCGGCGGCGGTCAGCGACGTGCGCGCAGCGATCATGCCGCAACCGATGTCCACGCCGACCGCTGCCGGAATGATCGCGCCGACGGTTGGAATCACGCTGCCGATGGTCGAGCCCTTGCCCAGATGCACGTCCGGCATGACCGCCAGATGCTTGAAGATGAACGGCATCTTCGCGGTGTTCATCAACTGCTCGCGTGCCTCTTTTTCCACCGGGACGCCTTCGGTCCAGAGTTTGATCGGCTTGCCGTTGGCGACTTCGAGCAGTTGGTAAGTGTGTTCTTTCATTTTCTCTATTCTTTATTCATTGGCCGATGATTCGGCGTTGTTCCGTTCGTCGCAGCGACAAAAACACAGACACTGTGGCTCCGCCTGATTTAAGCCCCCGTTGCCGGGGCGGGATTCGAACCCGCGTTTCCTATGGAGTACCTGTCGCATTCGCTGCCAAATAACTGCAAATAAGGTGGCACGACAAAAGGTGATGACTGTTGCGCGTTACCGCGCTCCGGAATTAACCGGTCTGGATGTACAGCCATCAGGCATTCGTGCCGTCACACGCGCTGACAAGGGTTTGATGAGACGTCTTGGATGTAGTCCCATCGGCATTCAGCGCCTGTGATAAATCAATTCATTGCATGCTTTCGATCGCTTCAACCCAATGACGCGCACCGTAATGACCGCTGGTGAACTGCTCGATCACATCAAACACCGCATCGCTGAAACCACCGACATTCAAGATGTCATCGCGATCCGCTGCCTGCGTTGCATGGCCTGGCTGGATATCGATGCACACCAGTCGCGCCTGCGGGTTGATCTGTTTGATCCGTTCCCATTGACGCAGGGTCTCACTGGCGCCCCGACGTCGTGCGTCGATCCAGGATTCGTTGTCCGATACCAGAATCAGCGTATCGACCCTGGCCTTGCTGTCGGCCAGTTTCGCCAGCGGTGCCGAGCAGTTGGTGCCACCGCCAAAAATACCGGCGAGCTTCTCCGCGTTACTGATCACACTGTCACGCGGGTTGAGCTGGATATCCACTACGTCCACTTCGAACGGCATCACTCGTGCCAGCGGTTGTTTGCGCAGAACGGCTGCGGCCACCAGCGCCGCTACGTCGATGCAACGCACCACCGAGGTCGCGCCCTGGCGATAACCGGTCGCCGGGCTGCCCATCGAACCCGACACATCCGGGCAAACCACCACTGAGCCTTGCAGTTGTGGCACGTTGGCCAGCGACAACTCCAGTGCATCCTGCAACGCTTCGCGTATCCGCGCCGGAATGTCCTCGCCCATCATTCGATAAGCCGCCAGCAACTGGTACGGGTACACCCGCGCCTTCGCGACCTCTTGCGGATCCGCCAACCGCGCCGCCACATACTCGACGCAACCCGGCACCTCAAACGCACCGTGGCGAGCCAGGGTGTTGAGGTTGATACGCAGCCCCTGCCAACCCATGTTGCGTGCCTGAGCGGCCCATTGTTCCTTGCTCAACGTTTCGTTGCCGAGCAACTGGAACGGCACCGCTGGCACTTCCCCGCTTGCACCGCTGCGAAACGCCAGCAGATCGCGAGTCAATTGCGGAAGAGCCTGCACATCCACCGGTTTGCCGATCAACCAGGCGAAGAACGCTTCGCGCCAGGCTTCGGCAGGTTTTGGATGAACCATCTTCACGACATCCGCCAACGACGGCTGATTGCCAATCGACGCTTGCAGGAGTTGACGCTCAGTCGCGCTGTTCAACCAGTTCTGCACCAAGCGCTTTGGCTGCGAGCCGAGGGATTTGCGCCCGGTCGCACCGCTGCGAAGAATCTGCACAAAGTTGCGCAACATTTTGCCGCTATCGATCACTTGCTCGAACACCTGTGGCACCAGCATCGAACGCTGAGCGGTCAATGCCGCCAGCAACAAGGCCGGCATGTCTTTCATATGGCCTTTTTTACGAGCGTAAATCGCGGCTTTGGCGACGAAGCTGCTGTCCAGTTCGGCCACCAGTTTCAACACTTGCTCCAGTTGGCTTTCAGCAGAGGCGTAAAAGGTCTGGTTGAGGCAACCGGTCACTGCCAGTTGAGCCAGTTGATGCTTGGGTGTGTAGGCATAAGCCGAGGCACCGGAGGCATTCAGCGTGTCGCAGGCTGGCAGGTGATTCGATTGCGTATTGAAGAGATTCTGGTTGGCCATCGTGGCGTCTCGCTGTGTTGTCCTGTTCGTTGTGATAGGTATTGCAGCCGCTGTGCCAGTTTTGTTTTTCTGCGTTGAATTATTTTTATCTATCTGATTTATAACGTTTTTTATTTTTATTCGTTCTTCTATCGATTGAATTCGCGACAAGCCACCTTCAGAAAAACTATCATTGGATATCGTCTTTTATCCTTTGAGATAAACATGCCAAACAAGCGCACAGTCGCCATCGGTTTTATCGGAGCCACCCTTGATCGCGTCGGTAAAGGCGCCAACCGCTGGAGCCACTGGCGCCCCAGCGTAGGGTTGTGCCAACAGCCGGACGTGTTGATCCATCGCCTGGAACTGATCCACGGCATCGACGCCCGCGATGTCAGCCTCGCCGAGCGCGTTCGCGCCGATATCCAACAGATCTCACCGGAAACCGAAGTGCGCCTGCACCCGATGTCGTTGCGCAATCCGTGGGATTTCGAAGAGGTCTACGGCGCTCTGCACGATTTCACCACCGCTTACGATTTCGACACCGAGCGGGAGGACTATCTGGTTCACATCACCACTGGCACTCACGTCGCGCAGATTTGCTGGTTCCTGCTGACCGAAGCGCGCTACCTGCCGGCACGCCTGATCCAGACTTCGCCGGCCAAACGCAAAAGCGAAGACGAGCACGCCACCGGCACTCACGCGCTGATCGACCTCGACCTGTCGCGCTACGACCGCATCGCCTCGCGCTTCGCCAACAAACGCCTGGAAGGCCTGGAGTTCTTGAAGTCGGGCATCGCCACGCGCAACGCCGCGTTCAACCGCTCCATCGAACAGATCGAACGCGTGGCGGTACGCTCGAAAGCACCGATGCTGCTGATCGGCCCGACCGGCGCCGGCAAATCCTTCCTCGCTCGACGCATCTTCGAGCTCAAGCGCAGCCGCCATCAGATGCAGGGCCGCTTTGTCGAAGTGAACTGCGCCACCCTGCGCGGCGACGGCGCAATGTCTGCACTGTTCGGCCACGTCAAAGGCGCCTTCACCGGCGCGCAAAATGCCCGCGACGGTCTGCTGCGCGCGGCCGATGGTGGCATGCTGTTTCTCGATGAAATCGGCGAACTCGGCGCAGACGAACAGGCGATGCTGCTCAAGGCGATTGAAGAGAAACGCTTCTTCCCGCTGGGCTCGGACAAGGAAGTCGACAGCGACTTCCTGATCATCGCCGGCACCCACCGCGACTTGCGCAGCCGGGTCGCCGAAGGACTGTTCCGCGAGGACCTGTACGCACGCATCAACCTGTGGACCTTCGACCTTCCCGGTCTTGCGGGACGACGCGAGGACATCGAGCCGAACATCGATTTCGAGCTCGAACGCCATGCCCGTGAACATGGGCAACTGGTGCGTTTCAACCTGGAAGCACGCCGCCGCTACCTGGCATTCGCCAGCTCCCGGGAAGCGGCGTGGCTGGGCAATTTTCGCGAACTGTCGGCGTCGATCACGCGGATGGCGACATTGGCTGACAGCGGGCGAATTGATGAGGCGCAGGTGCAGGAGGAAATTGATCGGTTGCGCTATGCCTGGGGCCTGGCACAACCGGGCGCCGTTGCCGAGGATTTACCCGGGGATGGCGAGAGCATGGATCTGTTTGATCGATTGCAGTTGAAAGCTGTACTTGAAGTTTGTCGGCAGGCGGACAGCTTGTCGGACGCCGGGCGACGGTTGTTTGGAGTGTCGCGCCAAGCGAAGGCACAGCCCAATGATGCGGATCGACTGAGGAAGTATCTGGCGCGGTTCGGGATTGAATGGAGCCAGGTTGCCAATCGGTAATTTTACCGCTCGTCCAGCGCTATGCACCTTTGCCTTTCTCGCACTTCCAATAAGTACGTTCCCACACGCGGAAGGCCTAGATAATGAACAAGAACATTGCTTCCCTGTCGCTCGCCAGCCTGCTGATTATCAGCCCGCTATATGCCTCTGCAACCGAGAAAACAGCAGCGGAAACGGCCGCCCCACCGACCGCCCTGCCGGGCGTCAATCAATCCGCAAGCTCACGCGAAAACGATGAAAAGGCGAACAAAAAGGGCGAAGAGGCTTCAGGTTCGAATTCGGGCGCAGAGTCCCATGAGACGGCAAAAGATGCAGCGACTTCGAGTGATTCGCAGGACATCAAGAAGCAGACGAAGCCATAGCGACGAATGCGATTGGCTGGCTTGAAAATCCGCGATTCGAGTGGACGGAGAGCATTGGACGCTGCCGAAACTTGAAACGCCTGCAGTCTGCCGGTATGAAGTTCGCCTTTAACGGCAAAACCGCAGCCGATGTAAAAGGCGCGAACTGCTCGCAGTCAATTTACGAATTTAAAAACTATCGCCAAGGAAGCACCATTGGACTCTAAATATCTCGAAGATCTGCGCTCGCGATTCAACTCGGGGGAAAACCTGGAATTCACGTTTTTCTGGGGACATCAACCAAGCAAGAAAGGCATTACCCCAGCGTGCTTCAGCCAATGGTACGTCGCTGAATTCACGGTCGACGGGCAATGCTACCCAACCGCCGAACACTTCATGATGGCCGAAAAGGCAGCCCTGTTCGGCGACCAGGAAATTCGCGCTCAAGTGCTCCAGGCGACCACCCCAGAAGCAGCTAAAGCACTCGGCCGCAAAGTACGCGGATTCAATAACGAGGAGTGGCTGCAACACCGGTATGACATTGTCGTTCGCGCGAACCAGGCCAAGTTTTCGCAAAACCCTGAGCTAAATACTTATCTCAAGGGAACGGGCGCTCGCATCATTGTTGAAGCAAGTCCGGTTGATAGCATTTGGGGGATTGGCCTGACCAAAGATGACGCAAAGGCGAACAATCCCAATCTCTGGGAAGGTTTGAATCTACTGGGATTTGCGCTGATGCAGGTTCGCGACGGCGATTGATTGAGACAAACCCATAACGGCTATTTTCTTGATGCAGTAGGCCCAGACTGTCACTGAATGTCACCGAACAACATGCAGACGCCACCTTGGTGACTATTCAAACCATCCCGGCGACGTGTCTTTTTTGAGGAGGCTCATTCAGCGAGTCGGGTATCATTTGTCTTCCAATAATTTCCGAGAACACAACGCTCATGCATGGACGCCTATTGTTGGCTGCACTGGTTATTGCTCCCTCTCTCGCGGTCGCAGCACCTTCTCTCTACGCCTACGACGAAGCCCCTACAGATGGCTATATGTACGCCATGAGGTATCAACAGGCGAAACTGGCTTGCGGGTCACTTCCAGACGACCTTGAGGCGGACTACGCGAAGGCGATGCGATTGACCGCAGAGGCCAGCTCTGAATTTGAGAAGACCTATACGAAAGGTTTGGCAGCAAACCCACGGTGGCGTAAACCTGCAACAGCTGAAGAACAGGAGGCAGAGTGCAATCAAGGCCAGGTGGCACTTCGAGTGACGGTCAGACTTGCACGCCAGTGGTTTCCTGGCGGCTGGTAACGCTCAGCAGCGTTCGTAAAGTGCGATCCGACTTACTCGACCTAGCGGCTCGGTAACTTGAAGTCAGCCACATTTAGATCTCCAGATCTCAAGTACTTGGCATTAACGCCAAGACATACCGGCCATTTTGGCTGGTTCCTTGAGCAAATTAGCCGCCCCCTCCGACACCACCCGAACGCACTCCTCTCCGCGCCCAACGGCATCCAGCGGAGCGGATGAGTAGATCCGCGTTTCATCGGCCATCAAAGACCAACGCCTCTAACTTGAGGTGACGCTACCGGCATGGTCAAATAAGTAATAGCCCTTTGCCATGGTGATCTCAGTTGAAGCAACATCGCGGATTGATTATCTTTTTCTCGGCAACGACGTTGCTCTTTATCTTGGCCCAGGTATGGCACGCACAATCTGCCCCGGAAGAAAAAAAGGAGGAACGGGAACGCCAGCTCAAGGGGCTCGCGCTCATCATGAGTGCCCAGGCCGGAAAAGTATCTGACGAGTCAACTCGCATCAATTCGGTGACCTACAGCGATGAGGTCATGCGTATCTCTTACACACTCACAAAAGTTACGAAAAACGAAATCGATTCTGATGAGTTCACCAAGGACGCAAAAGCGCTTGCAGCTTCTGCATTCTGTAATGAAAAAGGTTTAGGACAATTCGTGAAATCGGGTCTTTCCATTGATCTCCTCTACAAAGATTCAACCAGCTCACCGATAGTCGAGTTTCAGATAGGCAAGTCCGACTGCCTCTGAAGCCCGCCTCTGTCGCGGGCTTTTTTCTGCGTGCCATACCCGCGATGAGTCCGCGCAGCTAGTCATCATCCTCACGAGCGAACCCGAATGCACCCCCCTCCGCCAGCGCGGAACGCGACCTGCTCGGCCTGGCCCACTACCGTGCGCCCCTTCTTCATAAACGTAGAAGACGCCCACATCACACGAATGTCCGCATCGATCAGATGGGCGTGCTCTTCATTGTGGATGCTGCCGGTGTCGGCGAGGATCTCGGCTTGGAGCCAATCCCTAACTTCTGGAGCAGGACTCAGCCGCATCCTGAAATCGGCCTGTTCAACTACTGAATGTGGAGGATATGGCCTGTCCATTATTCACCCTTACGCTTGAAATAGTGGCTCATAGCCGGTATTTGTGTGCGCCTCGAAAAGTAAGGACGCCCAACTAATGCGAATTCAACCAATCTCCCTCGTCGCCGCCGCTCTCGCCGCAGTCACTCTTTCTGGCTGTGTAACCGCTCCAACTTGGACTAACAGAGGGCCGTCGACGATTGTCACCGCCAAAGGGATGATCTCCTGCTACGAAGACGCAAACATCATCGACGGAGAGCGGATGCAAGGCACTATTTGCGCCACTCCTGAATCCGGTTTCTTCGGCGGCGGCGAACCAGAGATCTACTTTGGGCCGTGGAATCGGAAATTCATGAAGGAACCAGCAAGCACAACAACGGCAGGTGTAACTCGAGATTATCAAGGGAAGACGGTGTTTCTTCAGTGCGACCCGGTTCTTGCACCTGGCACTAAGACTGAAACCGGGCGGGCGTGCAAGGTCACCGTCAATGGCCAACTCCTAGTCACAGCGAATGTTGAATTCAAAAAATAGAACGTTCCGTGCGGCACACCCATGCAATGCGGAACAACTACCGCGGATTTCGATAGAGCGTTCTGCCCAGCCTAGGATGATTAACTTGAGCGACACTGCCCCCCCAGCATCACCAACTAGCTCAGGCACACCTTGGTTAACCACTGCTATTGCATTTGTAACCTTTATGGTTGGTGTCGGTACTACACTGGTGGTAGGAGGCATGAATTTTGGACAACAGAAAAATGCGTTAGAAAACCAAACAGTGCGAAATCAGGAGCTGCAAAAGCAAAACAATGAACTGGGCGCCTTGCTTGAGAAATGGAGGGAAGCAGTCGCACAGCGAGACGCGCTGCTATCCTCGACCCAAGCAAAGTTGTCTGCCATGCAAAATGATCAGTGCGAAGCAATACGGGGCGAGATAACCGGACTGGAGGGCACTCTGAGTTGGGCTGACAACAGCCAAATGTCCACTGTAAGACGTTCAGAAATCAATAATCTGATAACGCAGCATCAGCAGTCTCTTCAGAGTTGCTTCGCAACCCGCCGCTAGACCTGCCACGCGTCGCGACACAATTTGCTAATTCGCGAAACGTGTCGCGACTTATTCGACCTTCCTGCTGGGCAACTTGAAGTCAGTCACCCGATCCGCGATGTTGCGGATCTTCTCTACCCCTAAGAAGCCAACCCAGCCGCCCGCGAAGGTTGCCATGCCCTGCGGCAGACCGAAGAAGTCCAGGCCACTGATGATTGTCAGGGTCAGGCCGCCGCAGATGGCGCCTTCCACCTGCATCTGGCGACGTGTGCCGCCACCGTACGTGATCCGCAAGACGGCCATGGCGCAGGACAGCGCAGCGGCATAGAGGATCGGCGAATGCTGGCTCAACCACGCAAGCGCTATCGCCCATGTGCCTGGTTTGTCTGGCATCTCGGCTCCTCCCCGTAAGGGAGTTAGGAATAAAAAAGCCCGCTCAGTGGCGGGCGTATGGCTCCTTGATATCGTCATTGCCCCTATGGCAATTCGATGGACCGAACCATGGCAAAAACAAATATTGAGCGCTTCGATGAGATGAGCGCTGACATCTTGGCTTTTCTCTACGAGAGTTTCCCGATCCCTTCCGACGTGAGCCCACAGGTCGCAGGATTAACCGTTCTCAAATACCTCGAATACGATCCCGACATTGAAGACGCCGTAACAGAAGGTGCACGCGACCCGGAAACAGAGTTCTTCGACGCCACACTCGAATGGCTGGTGCACGCAGGTTTCATCGCGAAAAAGGCAGCCCCAGTTAACCGGAAAGTCTATGTGCTGACCCCGTACGGCCTTCAAGCACTCAAGCATGTGCCGAAACCTTCGATTGAATAGGTGCGCTCGTCTTTCCGAGCTGGCTGCCAAAGGCCTTCTCAGCGTCGACGCCCCATTGCATCGATCTCGCCGGCCCAGTCTCGCGTCACCGTGCCAGCAGTCGCCGCAGATTTCGCCGGCGCCATGAAGAACAAGCGCACGATCGCCAGCTTGCAGGACGCTGTCGATACTGAACTGGCCGGGGCAAAAATCGCCGCGAGCCAAACCGCCGACGCTATTCGCCTCAACCTGGCCATCTGATTGAGGCTGCGAACATGGTATCAGCAACCGATTCGCGTGGACCGGTCCTGACAATCTTGAAGAGGAAGCAGGCGTGAAAAATCGAGAAGTCACGCAAAAGTCACGCACATGAAAAAGCCCAACTCGCGAAAGTTGGGCTAAGTCATTGAATTATATGGTCGGGACGGAGTGATTCGAACACTCGACCCCTAGCACCCCATGCTAGTGCGCTACCGGACTGCGCTACGCCCCGACTGATGTTGCAACTCGCTCTTCACCTCGAAGAACGCTCAAGAATATATCGCAAGCTTTTGAAAACTGGAAGTATTCAAACGCTGCTTTTTATTTCTTGAGTACCACCAGTACATCTTCCAACTCGGCAATCATCTGCCGAATCATCTGCTTGTATTGGGTCGTGTCGTCTTTGGCTTCATCGCCGGACAGACGCAAACGTGCGCCGCCGATGGTGAATCCCTGATCGTAAAGGAGCGCGCGGATCTGCCGGATCATCAGCACGTCCTGGCGCTGATAATACCGGCGGTTTCCGCGGCGTTTGACGGGGTTGAGCTGAGGAAACTCCTGCTCCCAGTAACGCAGCACGTGTGGCTTTACGGCACACAGCTCGCTGACTTCACCGATGGTGAAGTAGCGTTTGCCCGGGATGACGGGTAGTTCGTCGTTATGACTTGGTTCCAGCATAAGCCTCAACTCGGGCCTTCAACTTCTGCCCTGGACGAAAGGTGACCACACGGCGAGCCGTGATCGGGATTTCTTCCCCCGTTTTCGGGTTGCGGCCAGGCCGCTGGCGTTTGTCCCGAAGGTCGAAATTGCCGAAACCGGACAATTTGACCTGCTCGTTGTCTTCAAGAGCGTGCCTGATTTCCTCGAAAAACAGTTCGACCAATTCCTTGGCTTCCCGCTTGTTCAGGCCCAGCTCTTCATACAGACGTTCCGCCATCTCAGCTTTCGTCAAAGCCCCCATACGTCACTTCCTTAACGTGGCGTTCAACCTTTGTTCGAGCGAGGTGAGGATATTTTGCGTCGTCGAATTCACCTCATCGTCATTAAGAGTGCGCGATGGATGCTGCCAGGTCAAGCCAACTGCAAGGCTTTTTCTATCAGGATCAATGCCTTTACCCTGATAAACGTCAAACAGCCTTAGATCTGTGAGCCATTCGCCTGCATTTTCACGGATTACGTCCAATACAGCCGAGGCTGCTACGTCTTTGTGCGCGATCAGTGCAAGGTCACGACGCACTTCAGGAAAGCGCGACAACTCGTGGAATTTCGGCATTTTACCGAGTGCCACTTCTGCCAGAACCAGCTCAAAAACGAAGACTGGACGATCCAGGCCCAAAGCTTTCGACAGCTCCGGGTGAATGGCGCCGATGAAGCCGACTTCACGCCCTTCGCGCTCGATGCGTGCGGTTTGACCCGGGTGCAGTGCCGGGTGTTTGCCCGGTTCGAAAGTGAACGAGTCCAGCGCGCCGGCGAAACCCAGTACCGCTTCTACGTCAGCTTTGACGTCGAAGAAATCCACAGTGTCGCGACCCTGCGCCCAGCCTTCCGGCAGACGGCTACCGCAGACAACACCCGACAGCATTGGCTCCTGCTTCAGACCTTCGAGCTGACCGACGAAACGCAGACCGCTTTCGAACAAACGTACGCGATCCTGCTGACGATTGAGGTTGTGCTGCAGCGCTTTGACCAGACCCGGCCACAGCGACGAACGCATGGCCGCCATGTCATTGGAGATCGGGTTGGCCAGCAACAGCGGCTCGACGCCCGGGTTGAACAGTTCGAACTGACGTGGATCGATGAAGCTGTAAGTGATCGCTTCCTGATAACCGCGAGCCACCAGCAGACGGCGCAATTCAGGCAGATCGCTACGCGCTTCAGCCTTGGCTTGTGGCGCCAGGCGCGCTTGCGGGTAACGAACCGGCAGACGGTTGTAACCGTACAGACGAGCCAGTTCTTCGATCAGATCGACTTCCAGGCTGATGTCGAAGCGATGGCTTGGCACTTCTACGCGCCACTGCCCTGCACCATTGGCGGAGATGTTCAGCCCCAAGGCGCTGAGCAGACGCTCGACCTGAGCCGAATCCATTTCCATGCCGAGCATCTGAGTGATGCGCTGGGCACGCAGGGTGATCGGCGCGATCGACGGCAGATGTTGCTCGCTGACGGTCTCGATGATCGGGCCGGCTTCGCCGCCAGTGATTTCCAGCAGCAGGCCGGTGGCGCGCTCCATGGCTTCACGGGCCAATTGCCAGTCCACGCCACGCTCGTAGCGGTGCGAAGCATCAGTATGCAGGCCGTAGGAACGAGCCTTGCCCGCAACAGCGATCTGGTCGAAGAACGCAGACTCAAGGAATACATCGCGAGTGGTCGCGGACACGCCGCTGTGCTCACCCCCCATCACGCCGGCAATCGCCAGAGCGCGGGTGTGGTCGGCGATCACCAGCGTATCGCTACGCAGGCTGACTTCCTGACCATCAAGCAGGACCAGCTTCTCGCCCTCTTCCGCCATGCGAACACGGATGCCGCCATTGATTTCGGCAAGATCGAAAGCGTGCAGCGGCTGACCCAGTTCGAGCATCACGTAGTTGGTGATGTCGACAGCGGCGTCGATGCTGCGCACTTCGGCGCGGCGCAGACGCTCAACCATCCACAGCGGCGTAGGCCTGGACAGGTCAACGTTGCGGATAACACGGCCCAGGTAGCGCGGGCAGGCAGCCGGCGCTAGTACTTCTACCGAACGCACTTCGTCGTGCACGGCAGGAATAGTCATCACGACCGGACGGGTGACCGGAACGGCGTACAGCGCGCCGACTTCACGAGCCAGACCGGCCAGGGACAGGCAGTCGCCACGGTTAGGGGTCAGGTCGACCTCGATGCTGGCGTCTTCCAGATCCAGGTACACACGGAAATCTTCGCCCACCGGCGCATCGGCCGGCAGCTCCATCAGACCGTCGTTGCCTTCACCGACCTGCAGCTCGGTTTGCGAGCAGAGCATACCGTTGGACTCAACGCCACGCAGCTTGGCCTTCTTGATCTTGAAGTCGCCTGGCAGCTCGGCACCGATCATGGCGAACGGAATTTTCAGACCCGGACGCACGTTTGGCGCACCGCATACGACCTGGAAAGTTTCCGCACCATTGCTGACCTGACACACACGCAACTTGTCCGCGTCTGGGTGTTGCTCGGTGCTCAGCACCTCGCCCACCACCACGCCGCTGAATGCACCGGCGGCCGGCGTAACGCTATCGACCTCAAGACCGGCCATCGACAGACGAGCAACCAGCTCGTCGCGATCTACCTGCGGGCTAACCCAGCCACGCAGCCATTGTTCACTGAATTTCATCCTGCTCTCCTAAGAATTCGTTACGACTAGCGAAATTGCGCGAGGAACCGCAAGTCGTTGTCGAAGAACAGACGCAAGTCGTTCACGCCGTAACGGAGCATGGCCAGACGCTCGACGCCCATGCCGAAAGCAAAGCCGGAGAACTCTTCCGGATCGATGCCGGACATGCGCAGCACGTTCGGGTGAACCATGCCGCAGCCCATCACTTCCAGCCAGCCGGTCTGCTTGCAGACGCGGCAGCCTTTACCGCTGCACATCACGCATTCCATATCGACTTCAGCGGATGGCTCGGTGAACGGGAAATACGAAGGACGGAAACGTACGGCCAGTTCTTTCTCGAAGAACACCCGCAGGAATTCTTCGATGGTGCCTTTGAGATCGGCAAAATTGATGTCGCGATCGACCAGCAGGCCTTCGACCTGGTGGAACATCGGCGAGTGGGTGATATCGGAGTCACTGCGATACACACGGCCTGGGCAGACGATGCGGATCGGTGGCTGTTTCGATTCCATGGTGCGGACCTGTACCGGCGAGGTATGGGTGCGCAACAGCATGTTGGCATTGAAATAGAAGGTGTCATGCATCGACCGGGCCGGGTGATGGCCTGGGATGTTGAGCGCTTCAAAGTTGTGATAGTCGTCTTCGACCTCAGGGCCTTCGGCGATGCCGTAGCCAATGCGGGTGAAGAATTGTTCAACACGCTCCAGAGTCCGGGTCACAGGATGCAGACCACCGGAGGTCTGACCACGGCCCGGCAACGTCACATCAATGGACTCGGCGGACAGTTTGGCAGCCAGTTCGGCTTCTTCAAACAGGGCCATGCGCGCATTGAGAACGCCTGTTACACGTTCCTTGGCAACGTTGATCAGGGCGCCGACTTGCGGGCGCTCTTCTGCTGGCAAATTCCCCAGGGTCTTCATCACCTGAGTCAATTCGCCCTTTTTGCCAAGGTATTGAACCCGGATTTGCTCCAGGGCATTGATATCTTCAGCGCTTTGCACAGCCTCTAGTGCTTGAGAGACCAGCGCATCCAGGTTTTCCATGTACAGACTCCAGATACAAAATAGGGGAAGAGCTTGAAGGCTCTTCCCCTATTTAAGACGTTTACCACCAGGCCCCACGGAAGTGAGGCCGGGTGATTGTCGGGGGTACTTAAGCCAAGGTGGCTTTAGCTTTCTCGACAATCGCAGCAAACACCGTTTTTTCGTTCACTGCCAGATCAGCCAGAACCTTACGGTCGATCTCGATGGACGCTTTTTTCAGGCCAGCGATGAAACGGCTGTAGGACAGACCGTTTACACGAGCACCAGCGTTGATACGAGCGATCCACAGAGCGCGGAACTGACGTTTTTTCTGACGACGGTCACGGTAGGCGTATTGGCCTGCCTTGATTACCGCTTGCTTGGCAACACGGAATACGCGGGAGCGTGCGCCGTAGTAGCCTTTAGCAAGTTTCAGAATTTTTTTGTGACGCTTACGGGCAATGACGCCACGCTTTACACGAGCCATGAGTTACTTCCTCTATTCTTGACTAAAATTAACGAAGGCGCAGCATGCGCTCGACTTTTGCCACGTCAGACGGATGCAGCAAGCTGCTACCGCGCAGTTGACGCTTACGCTTGGTCGACATTTTAGTCAGGATGTGGCTCTTGAAAGCGTGCTTGTGCTTGATACCGTTAGCAGTTTTCAGAAACCGCTTAGCAGCACCACTTTTGGTTTTCATTTTTGGCATGTTCGGATACTCCGCATTCAGTTGATAAACATAATCAGAAGGCCTGCCGTGCCCTGTTGATTACTTCTTCTTTTTCGGGGCGATGACCATGATCAGCTGGCGTCCTTCCATCTTAGGATGCTGTTCGACCGAACCGTACTCGAGCAGGTCAGCTTCAACCCGCTTGAGGAGTTCCATCCCCAGCTCCTGGTGGGCCATCTCACGGCCGCGGAATCGCAAGGATACCTTGGCCCTGTCCCCATCACTCAGGAAACGTACCAGGTTGCGCAGTTTTACCTGGTAATCCCCTTCCTCCGTCCCTGGACGAAACTTGATTTCTTTTACCTGAATCTGCTTCTGGTTCTTCTTCGCCGCTGCAATCTGCTTCTTCTTTTCGAAGATTGACTTGCCGTAGTCCATCACACGGCAAACCGGTGGGACTGCGTCAGCAGAGATTTCTACCAGATCAAGCTTTGCTTCTTCAGCAATACGAAGCGCTTCATCAATCGAGACGATGCCAATCTGCTCGCCATCAGCGCCAATTAACCGAACCTCGCGTGCCGAGATATTCTCGTTGATCGGGGCTTTCGGTGCAGCTCGTTTATCTTGTCTCATTTCACGCTTAATAATAATTACTCCGAATCTGGGCGACCACGCCGGGAAACCGCTTGCGCGAGAAACTCAGCGAACTGGGCGACGGGCATCGAGCCCAGGTCAGCACCTTCACGAGTACGCACAGCGACAGTCTGCATCTCGACTTCCTTATCTCCGATAACCAAAAGATAGGGAACCTTGAGCAAAGTATGCTCGCGGATTTTAAAGCCGATCTTTTCATTTCTCAAGTCGGACTTGGCACGAAATCCGCTTTCGTTGAGAGTTTTTTCTACTTCTGCAACAAAATCTGCCTGTTTATCAGTGATATTCATGATCACCGCCTGGGTTGGCGCGAGCCACGCAGGGAATGCACCTTCGTAGTGCTCGATCAAAATCCCGACGAAACGCTCGAAGGAACCGAGGATCGCGCGGTGCAACATCACCGGGTGTTTGCGGCTGTTGTCTTCAGAGACGTATTCAGCGCCCAAACGGACAGGCAGGTTAAAATCGAGCTGCAAGGTACCACATTGCCAGACGCGACCTAGGCAATCTTTCAGCGAAAACTCGATCTTCGGACCGTAGAATGCACCCTCACCCGGCTGCAGATCGTATGGCAGGCCCGCAGAATCAAGGGCTGCAGCGAGTGCCGCTTCAGCGCGATCCCACAGTTCGTCGGAACCGACGCGTTTTTCCGGACGAGTGGACAGTTTCATTTCGACATCGGTAAAACCGAAGTCGCGATAAACGTCCATGGTCAGCTTGATGAACGCAGCGGATTCGGCCTGCATCTGCTCTTCGGTGCAGAAGATGTGGGCGTCATCCTGAGTGAACGCACGCACACGCATGATGCCGTGCAACGCACCCGACGGCTCGTTACGGTGGCAGGCACCGAACTCGGCCAGACGCATTGGCAGCTCGCGGTAGCTCTTCAGACCCTGATTGAACACCTGCACGTGGCATGGGCAGTTCATCGGCTTGATGGCGTAATCGCGGTTTTCCGACTGTGTAGTGAACATGTTGTCGGCGTAGTTGGCCCAGTGCCCGGATTTCTCCCACAGGCTACGGTCAACCACTTGCGGCGTCTTGATCTCAAGATAGCCGTTGTCGCGCTGGATCTTGCGCATGTACTGCTCGAGCACCTGGTACAGAGTCCAGCCGTTCGGGTGCCAGAACACCATGCCCGGGGATTCTTCCTGGGTGTGGAACAGGCCCAGACGCTTGCCGATCTTGCGGTGATCGCGCTTTTCAGCTTCTTCGATGCGCTGGATGTAAGCCGCCAGCTGCTTCTTGTCTGCCCAAGCGGTGCCGTAAACGCGCTGCAACTGCTCGTTTTTGGCGTCGCCGCGCCAGTAGGCGCCCGACAGCTTGGTCAGTTTGAAGGATTTCAGGAAACGAGTGTTCGGCACGTGCGGACCGCGGCACATGTCGACGTATTCTTCGTGATAGTACAGGCCCATCGCCTGCTCGTTCGGCATGTCCTCGACCAGGCGCAGCTTGTAGTCTTCGCCGCGGGCCTTGAACACTTCGATCACTTCGGCGCGCGGAGTGACCTTCTTGATAACGTCGTAATCTTTCTCGATCAGCTGCTGCATGCGCTGTTCGATGGCGGCCATGTCGTCCGGAGTAAAAGGACGCTCGAAGGCGATGTCGTAATAGAAGCCTTCGTCGATGACCGGCCCGATCACCATTTTGGCAGTCGGGTACAACTGCTTGACCGCATGGCCAACCAGGTGGGCGCAAGAGTGGCGAATGATCTCCAGCCCCTCTTCATCCTTTGGCGTGATGATTTGCAGCGTAGCGTCGCTGTCGATGATGTCGCTGGCGTCAACCAGCTTGCCATTGACCTTGCCGGCCAGGGTGGCTTTGGCCAGACCGGTACCAATGGATGCGGCGACCTCGGCTACGGAAACCGGGTGATCGAATGAACGTTGACTGCCGTCGGGAAGAGTAATAGTTGGCATGGCGCCTCCTCTCCTAGTGGTGACCCCTACCAAAGGTCACGTGGGTTGGGATGAGCCAGTACAAGATCCGATCCAGGCCATTCAATGACGAACGCCTGCCTTACAGCGGCAGTAGCCTTGCGGCCAACCGGAAAATCGAACCAGAGTGACTGGGATTCAAATCAGAATATTTCGCACGCTGACCGCAGCCGGGACGGAAAGTCATCCGGTGCCTGTAAACGCTTGAGCCCGGCATGCTAGCACAGATGAGTGGTCATCGATGCGCAGGATTAGAGGCAATGACGATTTGCCCATTTTTGCGGCACAAAGTGAACTTGGCATGTACGCTTTGCCTCAAATAGGCTGAGAATCGTCGCCGATATCAATCCAAGGAGTTTCAGAAATGCGCCTTATCCGACTTTTTGCCTTCGCCGCCCCCCTGGCATTGCTGCTGCCACTGAGCGCTCACGCGGCGTGGCCTGCGGGCGTCAAAGCCCAATACATGGATGACTGCACCAAAGCTGCCAGCCAAAGCGTCAACCCAACCGTCGCCAAACAGCACTGCACCTGCGGCGCCGATGTCCTGGAGAAGAAATTCACCACGCAAGAGATCGCGCAACTGATGGACAAGAACACTCCACCAAGCGGTGAACTGGGCCAGCGCGCACTGAAAGAAATCTCGGTTTGCCGCGTTCAGAAATAAGGTCGATTCGCTGAATTTTGCAGCGCTTAAGAGGCTGAAAACAGCGAAAAAGAAGCTGAATCCGATATTTTACGAAGGATTTATAGCTTTTTTTACAGCCTCGTTTTTCAGCTTGAAGCCCCGCAAACCGGGGCCTGCAGACATTTCAGACATCGAAATGAATGCAATATGAAAGCAAACAGCACGTCCGGGGGGCTACCAAAGCGAACATTTCGACTATGATACCCGGGTGTGCCCAGTTGGCCTGAGCAGCACAGTACTGAAAAATATATGTTTCTTGGAGATACACCATGTCTAATCGCCAAACCGGCACCGTTAAGTGGTTCAACGATGAAAAAGGCTTCGGCTTCATCACTCCTCAAGGTGGCGGTGACGACCTGTTCGTACACTTCAAAGCTATCGAATCCGACGGTTTCAAAAGCCTGAAAGAAGGCCAGACCGTTTCCTTCGTGGCTGAGAAAGGCCAAAAGGGTATGCAAGCTGCACAGGTTCGCCCAGAGTAATTTCTCGGCGCACTAAAAAAACCCCGTCCATGTGACGGGGTTTTTTATGCCTGTAACAAAAGCGCTCGGCGATCAGCCGCAGTTGACACGAGTAACCACCAGGCCGTTGTCGGTGTTCAGGTTCAGGCGGTCAGAGCGGTATTCCAGAGTGATCATGTCATCGGGCTTGAGGAAGCGTGCGTTTTGCGCACCGGCTTTCGCTCGGGCCTGCTCCAACAATGCGGGCGAAGCTTTCTTGCCAATGGCGAACTCCGCTGCCGTCGCTTCACAGCGGCTACCAGCTTCTGGTGCCACGGGATCCTTTGCCGACTCGCTGGAGGTCGTACTGCAACCGGCCAACATGGCAACGGCCATAAGTGCACCCAGTGTCGCGAACTTCAAAGGCATGAAGCCTCCTTTCTTTCAAATGATTAAGCTGAGATCGTGCGACCGCCAATGCGGCGTTTGGTTTCATGACAAATGCCATCACTCTGCCCCACGACCGGAAAAACGCCGAGTGTGCCTGAGCAGCACTCGCCCTTTCATCAATCAATCGTGACTGAATATTAACGAGTTCAGTAAACGTCGATGTAGTCGTAAGGTGGGTTCGGCCAATTGTCCTTGAGCGCATTGAAAATCTGCGTCACCCACACCTCGTCGCTGGCCGCGACATTTCCCACGCACCCCGAGCCTTTAGCCCAGGTTTCCAGACGAAACGACAGACCATCGATGTCATGCCCGCCAGTGGCAACACCCGAAGAAATATAGGCAATACCGCCCTTGGTCACGCGCAGTTGAGCGTGTTCGTCATCACTGGCCGAAGCGAGCAACTGGCGTACCGCATCAAGCGTAAGGCCGTCGGGGGTATTCAAATCGATCTGCACAGCACGATCCTTGGATAAGCCGGAAAAGACCAAGTGTCGCATAGCGCTGCGCTCATGCCTAAGTCGCAGTGCCAAACGAGCGACAAAGTGGTTAACTCGTTCCCGTACATTCCCGACTTTTCGAGCGCACTCATGAGCACCGTAAGCATCACCGCCGACATCAAAGTCCTGTGGCCGAAAGGGCACAGTTCATATAGCCCGGGCAGTTCGGAGGAGCTGGCGTTGATCAGCATTGATCTGCTGGTCAAGACGATGGGAACACAAGGTGCGCAAAAATTTATCGCGCAGGTGCTCGAGAGGTATCAGCACGATCACAAGGACACGCCGGACACCGAAAGAGAGTAACGACCCGCAGGCTGGCACCTGCGGGTCTTGGCATTACTTCAGGCGTTTCAGGCGTTCGGTCAGCAGATCGAAGAAGCCTTGCGCATCGCCATTCTCGACCCAGAATGCATTTTTCGGCTGTTTCAGGCCGTCGTACCAATCAACGACGGTCTGACCGAAAGTGATCCCTTCACGACTATCAATAGCCACGTTAACCGAGCGACCGGTGAACAGTTCCGGCTTCAGCAGGTAAGCGATGACGGTTGCGTCATGCACCGGGCCGCCCGGGATACCGTAATGCTCCATATCCCCTTTGATGTACTCGTTGAGGATGTCGCCGACAATCTTGCTCGCATTGTTGTTGAGCGCAGCAATCTGTTTAAGGCGCGCATCGCTGGTGAGAATCTTGTGGGTTACATCCAGCGGCAGATAGGTCAACTTCACGCCGCTCTTGAGTACCACTTCAGCCGCTTGCGGATCGGCAAACAGGTTGAATTCGGCCACCGGGGTGATGTTGCCACCGTTGAAGTGCGCGCCGCCCATGATCACCACTTCCTTGATGCCCTGAACAATTTCGGGCTCCTGGATCAGCGCCAGCGCCAGGTTGGTCTGCGGACCCAGCATGGCGATGGTGATGCTGTGCGGCTTGGCTTTTTTCAAGGTATCGATCAAGTAGTTGACCGCATTGCCTTCAGCCAGGCCCTTTTTCGGCTCATGCACGGTGACACCCGACAGGCCTTCCTTGCCATGGATGTTCTCGGCGTAAATCGGCGTACGCATCAGCGGTTTCGGCGCACCGGCGTAAACCGGCACATCTTCGCGCCCTGCCCACTCGCGAGCCAGACGTGCATTACGCGAGGTCTTGTCGAGGCGCACGTTGCCGGCCACGGTGGTCAGCGCACGAATGTTCAGTTCGTCCGGCGAGGCCAGGGCGAACAGCAAGGCGACCACGTCGTCGGCACCTGGATCAGTGTCGATGATCAGGTCGATTTTTTCCGCCGCATGAGCGCCGGTTGCAGTTATCACGGACAAAAGCAGCAGACTCCGGACCAGTTGATGCAGTTTTTGAGCATAGCGTTGCATGGCGCATTCCTTGTGCAGATGAAATCGAAAATCAGAACGTAACCCCAGCGACCAGAACGATGTTGCAGTACGGCTGACATTCGCCTGTACGAACAATCGCTCGGGCCTGTCGGCTGAGAACCTTGAATTGGTCGTGACTGAGCAGATCGCGACGCCCCAGTGCGCCCTCTTCATTCAACGCCTCCAGCGTGGTGAGCGCTGTCGGCCGCCTGTCGAAAATCTCTTTGGCCAGCGCATGGCTTTCCACCTGCATTTCACTGAGCAGCACGTTCAACGTGGTGACGAAATCAGGGACGCCGTGGGTGAGCGCCAGATCGATCAGCTCGACACCGGGCGGCACCGGCAACCCGGCGTCACCGATAACCACCATGTCGCCATGCCCTAGGGAGGCGATCAGCCGCGATAGCGCGACATTCAGCAGAGGAGTCTTTTTCATGCGGGTTTAAAGGCCTGTACGTCGGACATTGTTGGGATAGAAGGCTGCGCGCCAGCGCGAGTCACTGACAAGGCAGCGGCAATCTGCCCGTAGCGAATCGCTTCGGCCTCGGTCTTGCCAGCGGCCAGCGCCGCGGCGAAACCACCGACAAAGGTGTCCCCTGCCGCCGTGGTATCGACTGCTTTCACTTTCGGGGCAGGAAAATGCTCGAAACCTTTGCCTTTGGCGAACAAGGAGCCTTCGGCGCCGAGGGTGATGATGACTTTGCCCGCACCCATCGCGATCAAGTGGCTTGCCGCGGTTTCTGCGGTTTCCAGCGAGTCGACTGGCAAGCCGCTCAATGCGGCTGCTTCGCTTTCATTGGGAATCAGATAATCGATGGCCGCGAACCAATCCGATGGCAGCGGGCGACTGGCTGGCGCCGGATTAAGGATCACGGTTTTGCCTAGCGCACGTGCACGCTTGAGCGCATGACCCACCGTTGCATCGGGAATCTCAAGCTGACAGATGACCACGTCGGCAGCCTGTAACACCGCGTCGAAGCGGTCGATCACCGCTGGTGTCATCGCGCCGTTGGCTCCGGCGACAATCACGATGGCGTTCTGGCTGTTGTCATCGACCACGATCAACGCCACACCACTGGAATCCTCGACGACGCTCACCGCCTGGCAGTCAATCTGCTCAGCCAGCAAGGCATCTCGCAATTGCACGCCATAGTCGTCATTGCCGACGCAACCGACCATCGCCACTTGTGCACCCAATCGCGCGGCAGCCACTGCCTGATTGGCACCCTTGCCGCCGGATACGGTGGCAAAGGAATGACCAATCAGCGTCTCACCGCCCCGGGGCAGCCGTGGCGCCCGGGTCACCAGGTCCATGTTCAGGCTGCCTATTACCACTACATTTGCTGGCATACATCATTACTCGTCAATTCGGTTTCAGCGATATTCGGTGAACACGCCGGACAGCGGCGCGGTGGACTCGCGCAGGACAATACTCGGGGTCACGATCCGCTGATCCGTGCCCAGGGTCGGAGTAGCAAGCCTTCGCAGCAGCACCTCGGCCGCCATTTCGCCCAACTGCAGGATTGACTGGCCGACGGTAGTCAATGCGGGATAGACGTAACGGCTCATCTGGATATCGTCGAAGCCGATCACCGACAGATCGCTCGGTACTCGCACATTGCGCTCTGCCGCTGCGCGCAGCACACCAATACCGATCATGTCGTTACCGGCGAAAATCGCGCTCGGCGGGTTGCGCTCGAGCAGGATCGCCGCCGCGTTATAGCCGCCAGTACTGGTGAAATCACTTTCCAGCATGCGAGTCTGACGTACTTCTATACCCGCCTCTTTCAGCGCCCGGCAATATCCGGCCTGACGCATCTGCGCCACGCTGGTGCTCGCCGGGCCACCGATCGTTGCGATGTCGCGATGGCCAAGCTCCAGCAGATGGCGGGTGGCGAGGTACGCGCCGTATTCGTGGTCGATGCGCACCAGATCGGCATCCACGCCGTCGAGGCCACGGTCGACAATCACCATGGGGGTCTTCACACCGGCCAACCCCTGGGCCAAACCGCTGTCACCGCCCGCTGAAGCGACGATCAACCCATCGATGCGTTTTTCCAGCAACACGCGCAAATAGCTGCGCTGCTTTTCCGGGTTGTCATCGGAGTTGCAAAGGATCACGCAGTAGCCATTACGCTCGCAGTAATCCTCGATGCCCCGCGCCAGTTCGGCGAAGTACGGGTTGAGGCTGTTGGGCACCAAAAGACCAATGGTCGCGGTGGTCTTGGCTTTCAACGAGCGCGCCACCGCGCTCGGCACATAGTCGAGGCTCTTGATTGCCGCCTCGACTTTGCGCCGCACTTCCTGGCTGACCGGCCGCGTGTTGTTCACCACGTGAGACACAGTCGTGTAGGAAATTCCCGCGAGGGCGGCCACATCCTTGATTGTTGCCATGGTTCAGCCTCGTCGACTTGCGCGTTGACTGCGATAGGTGTCGAGCACCACGGCGATGACGATGACCGCACCGGTGATGATGCGCTTGGTCGGTTCGGTCGCACCGATCTGTGCCAGACCCGCGGCCAGAACGGAAATGATCAACACCCCAAAGAACGTGCTGATCACCGAACCGCGCCCACCCATCAGGCTGGTACCGCCGATTACCACAGCGGCAATCACTTGCAGCTCCAGACCGGAACCGGCGTTCGGGTCAGCCGCTTCCAGACGAGATATCTGGAACAGCGCGGCGATACCGGCCAACAGCCCCATCAGGCTGAACACCAGAATCTTGTAGGGTTTCGGATTGATCCCCGCCAGCCGCACGGCCTCTTCATTGGTGCCGATACCGATCAGGTAGCGACCAAACACGGTGCGAGTCAAAACCGCCTGAGCAATAAAAATCACCAGCAAGGCGATGATGAACGAAGGCGAAATACCGAACGCAATCGGGTTCGAGAGCCAGGCAAAAGAATCACCGATGTAAGCCGTGCGCGAGCCAGTCATCTGGTACGCCAGGCCGCGAGCCATTTCCAGCACGCCGAGGGACACGATGAACGATGGAATCCGCCAGGCAACAGTGATCGAACCGGTGACGGTGCCTGCCAGAGCCGCTACCGCCATACCCAGCAACGCCGCCGGCAAAACGCTCCAGCCCCAACCGAGAATGGCGACGCTGACCGTTGATGCCGCCAATGCCAGCACCGAACCCACCGAAAGATCGATGCCGCCGATGATCAACACAAAGGTCATGCCGACCGCCAGCACCATCAAGTCAGGAATCTGGTTGGCCAGGGTGCTGAAGGTGTTATAGGACAGAAAGTGGCTGCTCAAGACCGAGAACAGCGCGACCATCGCCACCAAGGCACCGGCCAGCCCCAGATAAGTACCCAGTCCGTAAAAATTGCCACTACGTTTGCCGGCAGAAGATGCAGTTTTCATGGGAGATCCCTAGGCGCCGCTTCGTTGAGCAACGCATCACGTTTTTGGTAGCCGGCGAACGCGGCGGCAAGCAAATCATCCTGGGTCCAGCTGTCGCGCTCGAAGGTATCGATCAGACGCCCTGCGGACAGCACGCCGATCCGGTCGCAGATCAGCATCAATTCACGCAGGTCACTGGAGACCACCACCAGCGCTTTACCCTGGCGAGTCAGTTCACCGAGCAAGGCATAGATGTCGAACTTGGCGCCGACGTCGATGCCTCGAGTCGGCTCATCGAACAACAGCACCGAACAATCACGCTCCAGCCAGCGGCCGATCACGACCTTCTGCTGGTTCCCCCCGGACAGTTCCGACACCAGTTGTGTCGGGCTCGAACTGCGGATGCGCATGGCGTCGATCTGCCGTTGCGCCAAGGCGATCTCGTCGCCATTGTTGACGAAACCGCCACTGGAGATTTCCGGCATGTTGCCCAGCGCAATGTTGGCGCTGATCGACTGACTGAGCAGCAAGCCTTCACCTTTACGATCTTCGGTGATCAACGCGATGCCATTGCGTACCGCATCAACGGGCGATCGAACACTCACGACCTGTGCGGGCGAGCCCAAAGAAATCGTGCCGCTGTCGGCGACATCGGCACCGAAAATCAGCCGCAGCAATTCCGTGCGCCCTGCCCCGATCAACCCGGAAATCCCGAAAATCTCGCCGGCGCGCACTTCGAACGAGACGTCGCGCACCTTGTCGGAACGCGTCAGACCGTTGACCGTCAATGCCGGCGCGCCAATCTTGCGCGGGCCCATGTCGATGTGCTCACCCAGTTCACGACCCACCATCAGCGTGACCAGTTGCTCACTGTTGTAATTGGCCATCGGCTCGACGCAGACCAGGTTGCCGTCACGCAGCACGGCTATGCGCTGGGCAACGCGGGACAACTCTTCGAGGCGGTGGGAAATGTAAATGATCGAGACGCCGCGCGCCTGCAAACGAGTGATCTGCTCAAAGAGCATTTCAACTTCACGCGCCGTCAGCATCGCAGTGGGTTCGTCGAGAATCAGCACATGACAATCGCCGATCAGGTTGCGTGCGATTTCGACCATCTGCTGATGCCCGATTCCCAATTCGCCGACCAGGGTATCCGGATCAATCGCGTCGAGACCGACCTGAGCCATGGCCTCGATTGCCGCTTTACGCAATTGCCTGCGGCTGATCCAGCCGCCATTGCTCGGCAGATTATCGAGAAACAGGTTCTCCGCCACCGACAGCGTCGGCAACAGATTGAGTTCTTGCATGACCATGCGTATGCCGAGATCTTCAGCCTGGGTGCGGCTGCCAGGGCGATAGTCCTTGCCCTGAAACTGCATCTGGCCCGTGGTCGGGGTGACCAGACCGCCAATGATCTTGGAAAGGGTGCTTTTACCGGCGCCATTCTCGCCAGTGAGCGCCAGCACTTCACCGCGCATCAGCGTCAAATCGATGCCGGTGAGCACCGGTTGCGCATAGGTCTTACCGATACCGCTGACCGAGAGGACAGCGTTCGGGGCGGAAACTGACATAAAAATCTCCATGCGCTCGCCCGGACGGACGAGCGCCGTTGTGTCGCCAGAGGACTTACTTGGTGACCAGTTCGACCGGCGTTTCGATCACGCCATTGGCACCGCTGTCGACCTTCTCACCCTTGATGATTTTCAGCGCGGTCTCGATGCCGAACACGGCTTGCCTGGCTGCATATTGGTCGGCAGTCGCCAGTACGCGACCATCCTTCAACATTGGCTTGATGGCATTGATGTTGTCGTAACCGACGACCTGCACCTGGCCAGCCTTGCCGGCGGCGCGTACGGCGGAAACGGCACCGACGGCCATGCTGTCGTTACCCGCCAGCAACGCTTTGACTTCCGGGTATTCGCTGAGAATCGAAGCGGCAACCTTGTTGCCTTTGTCGATTTCCCAGTCGCCGGACTGCAGGGAAACAACCTTGATTTTCGCCGCGTCCATCGCATCCTTGAAACCAGCGGTACGTTGCTGGGCGTTGGTCGTCGTCGACACGCCTTCAATGATGCCGACTTCGTCACCGGCCTTGAGCTGTTTGGCCAGGTATTCACCGACCAGACGCGCACCTTTGCGGTTGTCCGGGCCTACGAATGGCACGCTGATGTTTTTGCTTTTGACGATTGCAGGATCGAGCTGGTTGTCGATGTTGATCACGGTAATACCGGCGTCGACGGCTTTCTTGATCACCGGCACCATGGCCTTGGAATCGGAGGGCGCGATGACCAGCGCATTGACCTTGGCCAGAATCATTTGCTCGACGATGCGGGTCTGGCCTGCGGTGTCGGTTTCATCCTTGATGCCGTTGGAGATCAGGTCGAAATCGGCGGAGTGTTCTTTCTGGTAGGCCTTGGCGCCGTCTTCCATGGTCAGGAAGAATTCGTTGGCCAGGGATTTCATGACCAGCGCGACTTTGGGCTTTTCCGGGGATTCGGCGAACGCCGAAGAGACAGGTAGTGCAGCGGCTGTGGCAGCCAGCATAGCGACAGCAAGAAGACGTCCAGC
Organism: Pseudomonas sp. TH06; assembly: GCF_016651305.1. Lineage (GTDB taxonomy): Bacteria > Pseudomonadota > Gammaproteobacteria > Pseudomonadales > Pseudomonadaceae > Aquipseudomonas. The sequence continues at coordinate 330,056 of NZ_JAEKEC010000003.1, forward strand.
GAATGGCAGCTTCATGGGTTCACTCCGATCTTATGATTATTGTGAGCAACGCTTGCGCTGGCGTAAGCTACGTCGCGTTCGCCGATGACAGAATGTCCCGGAGACGTCGCGCAAACGTTTGCGTAGACCGAACTATGCGAATCCCGCCGACATTTGTCAACAATCAGAAGTCGTCATTTAGTGTAGGGCGAATCTGCTGATCCGCCCCGTCGCTGTTTATGCCGTGGTGCTGACCAGGTTTCCGCTGCTGGAACCTTTGGACATCTCTTTCAGCAGCGCCGCCGAGACCTCCATCATTTCGCCGCTGGTTTGCGCGATCTGCCCCTGAATGGACATGACCGCCTGCGACTTGGCCTCTGGCGTCGGATAGCTCGCAGCCTGCGCGGCAGCGAGTTGCTGTTGCTGCTCCTGCATTTGCTTCTGCAATTCCTGCATGCGCTTCAGCAGCATCTTGACGGTAATGCTGAGATTATCGCTGCTTTCCGTCTTGCTCTCTTCCTGCGCAGGACCACCGGTTCTGACCTGATTACTCTCTTCTTTCTCGGTGCCCAACGCTTCGGCGGAAGCTTCCGATTCTGCTGCACTTATTGCATTGATCGTCGCTGCGGTTTTGCCGCCAATGGTGACCGCACCGGGATTTGAAAGACCGATCGTCAGTGACATGTGAACTCCCTAGAGTTTAGTTTCCTTTAACACCCATCGGCCTGCGCGGAGGATTCTTTAGCAGGGAATCCACAACCGACAACCCGACGTGTTCGACAGATGCAGTAGTCCTTTTCGGTGAGCCGAACGCGAAAGCGCCCATTGTTCGGAAACCCGGATAAACGATTCACCAAAAATCCTGTCGACTCATAAAATACTGATGTAAATCATCAGCTTAAACATTTCTCTCACGCAAAGTATGACTGGTACAGATCCTGCTCCCTTCACCGTACCCCGCGCATCCAGATCAGCGCGAGGTGCATCTAGATGAACCTGCACCAGCACCGTCTCACTACTAGAGAGAAAAATAATGACATCTGCTTTGAAAAACTTCGTTCCGGGCGCTTTGGCCCTCCTTTTACTCCTGCCTACTGCCCTTCAGGCAAAAGAAGTCGAGTCACAGACCAAACTTGCCAACGTTGTAGTGCTCGCCACTGGCGGCACCATCGCCGGCGCTGGCGCCAGTGCCGCCAACAGCGCCACTTATCAGGCTGCCAAAGTCGGCGTGGAACAACTGATCGCCGGCATTCCTGAATTGAGCAAACTGGCCAATGTGCGTGGCGAACAAGTCATGCAGATCGCCTCGGAAAGCATCACCAACGACAATCTGCTGCAACTGGGCCGTCGCGTCGCCGAACTGGCCGACAGCAAAGACGTTGACGGCATCGTCATCACCCACGGTACCGACACTCTGGAAGAAACCGCTTACTTCCTGAATCTGGTCGAGAAGACCGACAAGCCAATCATCGTTGTCGGCTCCATGCGTCCAGGCACCGCCATGTCGGCTGACGGCATGCTCAACCTGTACAACGCCGTGGCCGTGGCCAGCAGCAAAGAAGCGCGCGGCAAAGGCGTACTGGTGACCATGAACGATGAAATCCAGTCCGGTCGCGACGTCAGCAAAATGATCAACATCAAGACCGAGGCGTTCAAAAGCGCCTGGGGTCCACTGGGCATGGTGGTTGAAGGCAAGTCCTACTGGTTCCGCTTGCCGGCCAAGCGTCACACCATGGACTCGGAATTCGACATCAAAAACATCAAGAGCCTTCCTGACGTAGAGATCGCCTATTCCTACGGCAACGTAAGCGATACCGCCTACAAGGCACTCGCCCAGTCCGGCGCCAAAGCCATCATCCACGCCGGTACCGGCAACGGCTCGGTATCGTCCCGCGTAGTTCCGGCTCTGCAGGAACTGCGCAAGGATGGCGTGCAGATCATCCGCTCGTCTCACGTCAACGCTGGCGGCTTCGTTCTGCGTAACGCCGAACAGCCTGACGACAAGTACGACTGGGTTGTCGCTCACGACCTGAACCCGCAAAAAGCCCGCATCCTGGCGATGGTCGCTCTGACCAAAACCAACGACAGCAAAGAACTGCAACGCATGTTCTGGGAATACTGATTGTCCTTCGCCCGATCAGTCCTGATCGGGCACTCTTCGCTCCATTCACCCGCCTGGTGAATGGACCGTCGCCTACAGCTCGCACGCACTCCTCCTACAAAAAACTCGACACAGCTCACACCAAAATCGGAAAACTGCTGTCAGAGGATTTTCTTGAATTTTAAGCAGTTGCGAAAATGCTTACAGTTAAATACTGTATGCACGTACAGCTTAATAAGGATAACCTCGTGGCTACCTCCCCTGATGCTCCTGACGCTTATGAACGCATGGGTATGCGCGTTCAAAAAATCATCAATTCCCCCACCGCACAAAAAGCCAAAGCCGCATTGATCTTCCGCTTGCCGGACGAACCGATGGATGAGTGGGAGCGCCTGCTCGAGGAAATCGACGAGAACGACAACGTCACCCTCGCCTATCGAGACGATGGCGGCGTGCAGATTTTTTGGGTTGTGCCGAAGGAAGATTGATTCAATGATTGTCCGCTGTTTTGCTTTGTTGCTGCTGTTCATCACCATGGGTGCCCAGGCTGGCGCTCCCCGCACATTCACAGAAGCCAAGAAGGTCGCGTGGAAGCTGTATGCACCGCAGTCCACCGAGTTTTATTGCGGATGCAAATACACCGGCAACAAAGTTGATTTGAAGGCGTGCGGTTACGTACCGCGCAAAAATGCCAAGCGCGCCTCGCGCATCGAGTGGGAGCACATCGTCCCGGCCTGGCAGTTCGGTCACCAGCGCCAATGTTGGCAGGAAGGCGGACGCAAGAACTGCACCCGCTATGACCCGACTTATCAAAAAGCCGAAGCCGACCTGCACAACCTGGTACCGAGTATTGGCGAGGTCAACGGCGACCGCAGCAACTTCAGCTACGGCTGGTTGCCGGTGCAATCCGGTCAGTACGGTTCGTGCCTGACCCAAGTCGACTTCAAGGCCAAGAAGGTCATGCCCCGCCCTTCCATTCGCGGCATGATCGCACGCACCTATTTCTACATGAGCAAGCAGTACGGCTTGCGCCTGTCGAAACAGGATCGGCAATTGTATGAGGCGTGGGACAAGACTTATCCGGTGCAAGACTGGGAACGTCAGCGCAATCAGAGCGTGGCGTGCGTGATGGGCCGCGGCAATGAGTTTGTCGGCCCGGTGAACATGAAAGCCTGCGGCTGATCGCAGCGTAAAAAAGAAAGGCCTCGAATGTTATGTTCGAGGCCTTTTTTGTGACTAGCTTCCAGACTTGTTGTAGCGCCAGTACCCCATCAGATTGAGCGACTCGCGAGGAATGCCGCACTCCTTGATCAGGTATTTGCGCAAGCTCATGACTGCCGCACTTTCACCGGCGACCCAGCCGTAAAATCCTTCAGGTGCGGTGTCGGCAATTTCCCAGAGAATATCCTTGTCGATATCGACATCGGCCAACTCGACTGCACGCCCCTCTAACGACGCATGAACGGGCAGCGTTGCCTCGCGCACCACCTCAACCATTAGCGCTCCGGCGACGGTTTCACCCGATTGATCACGGATCAACCATTGCACTGACAGCCCCGGCCAGTCAGGAACAGCGAGCATGTCCTGCGCGCTATCCACCTCAAAGAATGCCTGGACTTGCGGCGGCTCATTGAGCTTCGCCAACTCATCGAGAATACCCATGGCAGCCGGCAGCGCGGTGGCGTCGGCGACGAGTAGAACCTGCTTGAGAATTTGCGGCGGTTTCCATTCGAACCCACCGGCATCCTGCGCCGAGAAATGACTGTCGGGTGCAAGGATCTGCATTGACTCACCGGGTTGAGCCCGTAGTGCCCAACGCGATGCCGGGCCGGTCTCGCCATGCAGGACGAAATCGATATCCACTTCGCCCTGCTCAGCGCGCAGGTGACGGATTGTGTAGGTGCGCATCGCAGGACGTCGATCCGCCAGCATTGCCCGGAAGCGGGCGTACCAACCTTCACCTTGAGAAAGTCGTGATTGCGAACCGTCGGCGGCAGGGAAAAACAGCTTCACCCGCTGATCCGGCGCCCAGGTAGCCATTTCACTGACAGGCGGGCCGGCAAGGGTGATCCGCATCATATGCGGGCTCAATTGCGTTTTACGATGCAAGGTGACATCGAACAACTTGTAGGGATTGGCGGAGGCCATGGGGAGCTCCTTCTGGAAATCATCAGCGACTTCAATAGGAACGAATCGCAGTTGATAACCTTTAGGCAGCTCCACCAAATGAATCGCTTATGGCGTGAGCGGATGCTCAACCAACACGGATTCGACATTCTGCTTTTTCGCCTTCACCAGTGCAGCATCCACTTGCACCTTGCGAGCTTCGGCCTCGGCCTGGGAGTTGAACGGGCCAATCAGAATCCGCGTTTTACCGCTGCTGTCCTTGATGACCGTCGGAACGAAAGCATGTTCGATCAACCAGCCGCTCAGGTCACTGACGGCCTGAGGCGTTTCACCGCGCACCTCAAGGTCCCATTGAGGGGCGGAGGCAACCGCAGGAACGCTCACGACTGTCGTTTTCGGTTTCTGCGCGTCTACACTCTTGCCTTCACCACATCCTGCCAATGCCAGTGCCGCGACTATCCAGACCAATTTGCGCACAACGCTTTCCTCGGAAATCTCAAAGCGGCGATCTTATCATTCATAAATACTTCGCGAGCCCCGCAAAATGGGCACAAAACAACGAGATTGATGATTGCAGCCTCTGTATAGTTACGCCCTGGGAATTAATGCCGCGTCTGCGCGTCAGAAAGAGGCACCCAAACCGTGAGACTTCGCACTAATCTATACGTACCACCGACCTCTGCACTGTCTGAATCAGGTGCCCTACAAAGCAATCAAGGAGAAGACCATGCTGATACTCACCCGCAAAGTCGGTGAAAGCATAAACATCGGTGATGACATCACTATCACCATTCTGGGCGTTAGCGGCCAGCAAGTACGAATCGGCATCAACGCTCCGAAAAACGTTGCCGTGCATCGTGAAGAGATTTACCAGCGCATTCAGGCTGGCCTGACCGCCCCGGACAAGCCACAAACTCCCTGAGTCGCATTGCAGTCAGTAGCCAGTTCGTTTGCCTCGTGTAATGACTGGCTAGAGATACACGCGCCGTATTGCCATCCGCTCCCCACTCTGTTGGGCACGGCGCCTGACACGCGACCTCCTTCCCATCCGACTCTTCCCCGCATCCCTATCCTTTGTTGCCGAGCGATATTACCCGCCATTTTTAGGGCTGGCTGTCGGACGTTTCCGATAGAGCGCAGGGAATTCGCCTTCCTAGCCGAATGTCACGCCACGCGCCATGCCTGTGGCGGCTATCACCATCAACACCAGCAGCAACGCCTCGACATGACTGATTCGTGCGTACAACTTTGCACGCCCGGTATCGAGTGCCGAACCGCGCGCAGATGCGATCCGCCATTTGACCAGCGTGATCATCGGGGCGAGTTCAATCAGCAGAATGAGCACCAACAGCGTCATTTTCAGATGAAACAGCGGCTGATGAAGATAATAGTCAGTGCCCTTCTCATACCCGCCAAATGCGCGCATCCCACCCGTCACCAGCAGGATCAGCGCAGAAATGCCCCATAAGTTATCGGCGAGCAGCACTCGCCCGGCCTCCCCCGTTCCGGCCGCCAACCGGCGGAATGCTGTACCGCGCGTAAGCACCGCCCAAAAACCCAAGGCAAAAGCCAATAGATGAATAGCCGCTAGAAACCAGTGAACCAGCATCGACACACTCCTTCGGAAAGAGCTGGAAATCGGCCAGTCAGTAGTAGTCGAAAAAGTAAGGATTTGCCCGCACAGGATCGGCGGAAGAAAGACAGGCGCTGCGACAGCCAAATCGCAGGCAAAAAAAATCCCAAGCAGCTGATGGAAGCTTGGGATTTAAAAATGCATAAACCGTGGTGGTGAACGCGGAGCGGATGTTACTGATTTATCCCGAAGGTAACAACATTTTTTCGATAACCAGCTGGTTAGTAACACTCGTAAGCCATTCAATATCCACACTTTTTTAAAGGATGCTGGCGACGGACGGTGACTTTACGCCTGATAACCGAAGCCCTCCCCGCAGCGCGAGTTGACCATCATCTCGACCCACCGGATCATTCGCACGCAAATCAGCAAGGACCGCAAAACAATGAAGCATCGCGCTCATGGACGACGCTCCCTCACGGCAATCTCCCCATCAAAAACTCCGCAGGGACCCACCCTCAACATCAGCAGCGTCCTCACTTGGCCCTTCATCGGCTTCTTATGCTGTGCAGGTTTCTTAGTGAACGCCACCGAGATACCAATCAAAGAGGGGATGTCATTTACAAGTGCCAGGCGCGCCTTGATTCAGAATGGCTGGAAGCCGAACCCAACCGATTCAGAAAGGATCGGGGTCGAAACCATCCTGATAAGAAAAGGCTTCATTGAAATTGAATCCTGCACGATGGGCATTCAATTCTGCAGCTTCTACTATTTGAAAGACCAAACCTGTCTCGGCGTAGCGACAGTGGGCGAAGAGATCAAAGACATGAAGATCTACTCATGGAATTTCGAATGCCCCGAGAAAAAGTAAGGGCGCTGCGAACGATGAGATCCTTTCCTTGGGTCTGCATTTTGCTTTGCCTCTCCAGTGCCATTGCCTGCGCTACAGATATTCCAGTCAAAGAAAGCATGCCGTTTTTATCGGCACGGAATGCATTGATCAAAGATGGCTGGAGGCCGGATGCGCCGAAAGAGAGGCAGCCTGTCGGCACTGCGGTAGAACTTTCAAAAGGGGCATTACGGAAGTCGAGCGATGCACGCAGGGCGTGCAGTACTGCCAATTCCATTACAGGAAAAACAAGGAATGCCTGGGCATCACGACTACTGGCGAAGAGGTAGGAGACCTGGTTATTGATGCTTGGGATTTTAAGTGCCCGTGACCTGCCCGATGTTTTGAAATGCATTCGGAGGGGATTTGCAAAAGTTTTGCAAATCGCAGACAACAAAAAAGGGCCCACCTTTCGGTGAGCCCTTCCAGACCGCCCAGCAGAGCGGATTTTGTTTGGTAGGCGCGATTGGACTCGAACCAACGACCCCCACCATGTCAAGGTGGTGCTCTAACCAACTGAGCTACGTGCCTGCTGTGAGGCGGCATTCTACGGAATTCCGGAGGGGTGTCAACACCTTTTTTTCACCTAACCCTATGAATATGCAAAATATTTAATTTCAGGCCAGCGAAGAAGATTTTTCCGGTGGCTGGCGGAGGTTTTTCAACTCGGGTAGGATCGGCGCACTCGTAAAATATATTAAACAGAGGCTGCAGGATGGCGAACACCCCTTACCCAGAGTCTTATTACGCGGCGTCGGCCAACGCCGTACCGCCACGTCCGGCCTTGCAGGATGATGTGGAGACGGATGTCTGTGTGATTGGCGCCGGGTATACCGGGCTGTCCTCTGCCCTGTTTCTGCTGGAGAACGGTTTTCGCGTAACCGTGCTGGAAGCGGCCAAGGTCGGCTTCGGCGCATCGGGTCGCAACGGCGGCCAGATCGTCAACAGCTATAGCCGCGATATCGACGTGATCGAGCGCAGTGTCGGCCCGAAGCAAGCGCAACTGCTTGGGCAGATGGCTTTTGAGGGTGGCCGGATCATTCGTGAGCGCGTGGCCAGGTACAACATCCAGTGCGATCTGAAGGACGGCGGCGTGTTTGCCGCCCTGACTGCCAAGCAGATGGGCCATCTGGAATCACAGAAGCGCCTGTGGGAGCGCTTTGGCCACACGCAACTGGAACTGCTCGATCAACGTCGCATTCGCGAAGTGGTCGGATGCGAACAGTATGTCGGCGGGATGCTGGATATGAGCGGCGGGCATATTCATCCACTGAACCTGGTGCTTGGCGAAGCGGCTGCGGTTGAATCCCTCGGCGGCACTATCTATGAGCAATCGCCCGCCGTGCGCATCGAGCGCGGGGCCAATCCGGTGGTGCACACGCCACAAGGCAAGGTCAGGGCCAAGTTCATCATCGTCGCTGGCAACGCCTATCTGGGCAATCTGGTGCCGGAACTGGCGGCCAAATCGATGCCGTGCGGCACGCAGGTGATCACCACCGAACCGCTGGGTGAGGAGTTGGCGAAAGCGCTGCTGCCGCAGGATTACTGCGTGGAAGACTGCAATTACCTGCTCGACTACTACCGTCTGACGGGCGACAAGCGCCTGATCTTCGGCGGCGGCGTGGTTTATGGCGCGCGGGATCCGGCGAATATCGAAGCGATCATTCGCCCGAAAATGCTCAAGGCCTTCCCGCAGCTCAAGGACGTGAAGATTGATTACGCCTGGACCGGAAACTTCCTGCTGACGCTGTCGCGTTTGCCGCAGGTTGGTCGCCTGGGCGACAACATCTATTACTCGCAAGGTTGCAGCGGCCACGGCGTGACGTACACGCATCTGGCTGGCAAGGTACTGGCAGAGGCGTTGCGGGGGCAGGCTGAGCGTTTTGATGCGTTTGCTGACTTGCCGCATTACCCGTTCCCGGGTGGGCAAATGTTGCGTACGCCGTTCGCGGCGCTGGGAGCCTGGTATTACGGGTTGCGGGATAAACTGGGCTTCTGACTGACCGTGAAACAACTGTGGCGAGGGGATTCATCCCCGATGGGTCGCGCAGCGTCCCCCTTGAAGAAGGGACTGCTGCGCAGTCCATCGGGGATAAATCCCCTCGCCACAGGTAGATATAGAAGCCTGTATCAGAGTTGGTCGCGGGCGATGCCGCTGCGGATCCGCAAGATGTCGGCGAGTACCGCCAAGGCAATCTCCGCCGGCGTCTTGCTGCCGAGGTTAAGACCAATCGGCGCGTGAATCCGCGCCAACTCCGCTTCCCCCAGCCCACCGATTCGACGTAACCGCTCGAAGCGCTTTTGCGATGTCTGCTGTGAGCCCATCACGCCAATGTAGAACGCCTCGGTACGCACCGCCTCCATCATCGCCAGATCGTCGATGCGCGGATCGTGGGTCAGCGCCACCACCGCCGTGTCGCGATGGCAGCCACCGTCGGCAATAAACACCGAGGGCAATTGCCGACGAATCTCCACGCCATCGAGCACCACACCTTCGAGCACTTCATCGCGCGGATCGCAGAGAATCACTTCGAACCCGAGCCCCACGGCAAACTCGGCACATGCCTGCGCCACACTGGAATAACCCGCGAGCAACAGACGCTGAGCCGCGCCGACACGAATGCGCACCCGATCGATCTCACGCTCGATGCGCGCGCCCTGTTCGCGATCAGCAAACAAGGCACGCGCACCACTGGCCAGATCAACCTCGCGAATCAAGCGACGCTGACCGAGCAGCGCCGACTCCAATTCACGCAGATGCGCCTGCACGTCACAGTCAGCGTCAAATTTCTCTACCAGTACATCGAGAATGCCGCCACAGGGCAGGCTGACCCGCGAGCGCGGATCATCGCCTTCGCCATAACGCACCACGTTGACCGCATCGAGAAACGCACCTTCGGCAACGCGCTCGAGAAAATCCTCTTCGACGCAACCACCCGACAGCGACCCGATCCACTGCCCGCCGTCGTTCACCGCCAGCAGCGAACCCGGCGCACGTGGCGCCGAGCCGTAGGTGGTCAGCACGGTGCAGAGCCAGATGCGCTGCCCCGCCACCGACCACTCCAGCGCCCGTCGCACAACCTGTAGATCGAGATGCTGCATGTCAGTGCGCCTTGTGCTCGATGGACGGTGCGTCAGCCTGCAACTTCTGCACCTCGCTCACCGCCAACTCGGCGGACTGCCCACCCCAACCCTGACGCAGGTAGTTGAGCAGATCAGTCAGCTGTTCAGCACTAAGCTTGTCGGCGAAACCCGGCATCGGCTGCATGTGCTCGAAGCCTGCGAACTTCTGTTCGCCGATACCGTCCTCGATCACCCGCAACAAGTTGCGCGGATCTTCCAGGCGCAGCGTGGTGTTGCCACGCATGGCCACGGCGATGTGCGGCTTGCCTTCGCCACCGGCGGCGTGGCAACCGGCGCAGACGTTCAGGTATTCCTGACGGCCGCGCTGGGCACTTACGCTGAGTTTGTCCAACGGCACTTCGACGAGCTCTTTGGCGGCCGGCGGTTTATCGCCGAGCAGGAAGGTCGCCATCGCTGCCAGATCCTGATCGTTCAGACCCTGAGTGCTGTTGTGGAACACCGGGAACATCTCGTTGAACATCGTTCCTTGCGCGCTCATGCCGTGCTTGAGGAACGTGCTCAGGTCCTGATGATTCCAGCCGCGTGCCGCCAGGTCAGTGGCCAGCAGGCTCGGTGCCAGATAACCATTGAGGATGCCGCCGGTCAGGCGCTTGTCCATTTGCATCGCGCCTGGCAGGCCGCGAGGCGTATGGCATTCGCCGCAGTGGCCGAGGACGTCGACCATGTATTGGCCGCGCTTCCACGCTTCACTTTTGCCTTCGCCGGAATCCAGCTTCACATCGGTGCCGTACATCATGTTCCAGCCCATCAGGCCCAGACGCACGTTGAACGGAAAGCTCAGGCTGGTGACCGGTGCTGCGCGCTCGATCGGCTCGACGGTTTTCAGGTACGCGTGAATCGCATCCGAATCTTCCCGTGGCACCAGGTGATACGAGGTGTACGGCATCGCCGGATAGAGGTTCGCGCCGTCACGGCGTTTGCCCTTGGTCAGCGCAGCAAAGAACTCGTCATCGTTATACAAACCGATACCGTGCTCTTTGCTCGGGGTGATGTTGGTACCATAGATCGTGCCGAACGGCGACACGATCGGCAGGCCACCGGCATACGGCGCGCCACCTGGAGCGGTGTGGCAAGCCATGCAGTCGGCGGCGCGAGCGAGGTACTCGCCGCGCTTGACCTGATCGTCGGCGTGAGCAAAAAACACCGGCGCGGCCAGCCCGACCGCCAGGGTCAGGCGGGTCAATAATAGCTTCATGCTTAACCCTCCTTGACCAGGCCGAGATCGGTCAGCACGTTGCGGGTGGCGTTGTAGTAACGCACGTACCCGGTGCAACGGCAGACGTGATGGCCGAGGCTGTCCTCGATGACTTGTTCCAGTTTGCTTTTGACGATCGGCTGGCGTTGCAGCTTTTCCACCAGCACGGTCGCGGCGTTGACGAAGCCCGGCGCGCAGTAGCTGCACTGGAAGGCGAATTCGTCGACGAAGCGTTGCTGGATCGGGTTCAGCTCGGTGACCTGGCCCTGCTCATCGCGGCTTGCGTGACCTTCGATGGTGCGGACTTTCTTGCCTTCGAAGTAATGCGCGCCGGTGATGCAGGTGCGCACTTCTTCGCTGGTGCCGTCAGGGTTGTCGACGATCACCACGCAGGCGTGGCAGATGCCCTGACCGCAGCCCAGGCGCGAACCGGTGAGGTTCTTGTATTCGTGCAGATAGTCGATCATCGGCAGGTCATCAGGGATGTCCACCGGGCCGACGGATTGACCGTTGAGGGTCAGTTGAAGCGGACGGTTAGCCATTGAGGGCCTCCTTGATGCGCGTAGCAGTGATAGGCAGATCGCGAACACGTTTACCGATGGCGTGCGCCACGGCGTTACCGATGGCGCCGACCACCGGGATCATCACCACTTCGGCGATACCCTTGGACGGGTCGCTTGGCGACAACGGCGGCAGAATTTCCGCAGTCTGCTTCCAGACGGCGACGTGACGCGCCATCGGCAAGCGGTAACGGTTGAAGTTCCAGTCACCCTCCCCCGGCCCGCCTTCGTACAGTGGCATTTCTTCCATCAACGCGTGGCCGATACCCATGGCGATACCACCTTCGAGCTGGCCCTTGACCAATTCTTCGACCAGCACACGGCCGCACTCGACCCACGAATGGTGGTTGAGCACTTCGACTTCCGCCGAGCCTTTGTTGACCTTCAGTTCGACCAGCGTTGCGACCGGGCTGTAGTAAGTCACGGCGGCGTTGTTCAACTGAGTGGCTGGATAGCTGATGTTCTGGCGATCGAGCAGATGGAAACCGGCAGTGCTCATCAGCGCTTGCTTGGCTTTCGGTGCGCCGTCGCCGTACTTCACCGCCAAGCCGTCGAGCGGCAGACGCTCTTTGACGCCGTCGATGCTGTACTCGGCTTCAGCCCAGCTCCAGCGGTTGAAACCGTGGACCGTGGCAGCCGTGACCAAACCACGCTCGTGAGCATGCTTGGCCAACTCTTCGAAACTCAGCGGCTGCATACCGTTGGCGGTGAGTTTGCCGTCGACCCAATGCGCATCTTCGCGACGCACCACGTAAGGGTTGGCCTGGCCACCAAACGGACCCTGACGCCAGATCTCCAGCGCCGCCGGCCACAAACCGTGGTTGAACAACACGCGCGCCGCTTCACGGGTGGCGTGGCTGAAGTAGTAAGCCGAGTTGGTCGCCGACGAGGCCGAGGCCAGTTTGCCGACCCAGCGCGGATTGCGCAGCAGGTTGTCCTGCTCGGCCTGGCTCATGATGTAAGGGTTGCCGCTGGTGATCAGCTGCATTTCCTTCCATTCGGTTTCGCCGGTCTTCACTTCGTGCGCCGGGTTGCCGAGGAAATCGGCGACAACCAGGGATTGCGAAGTGGACATACCAGTGCCGATCTCGATACCGATGTGGCGCAGGCTGATGCGACCTTCAGCGGTGAACTCGATGCTGGCCATCGGCGCTTCGGAACCGGTGCCGAAGTCTTTCTGGCAAATGGCAAAACCGACGCCGTACCAGTTGTCCGGGTCGGCGGCTTCACGTTGTTTCTTGATCGCGTCGCGGTTTTTCCAGACTTCGTGTACCGAGGCCTTGTCGAGGATCTCGTGCAGGCGCAGCGCACCGGCCGGGATCGCACCCTGAGTGTTCTTCATCCCGGAACGCAGAGCGTTCTTGCGGCGCAGGTCAATGGCGTCGACACCCAGACGATTGGCGATTTCGTCGACCATCATTTCGGTCGACGCCATGCTCTGCAGGGTGCCGTAACCGCGCATCGACCCAGCCTCAACACCACGCGAGTGGTAAGCGGTGACTTGCAGGTCGTTCTGCGGCATGTAGTAGATCGACTGTGCGGCCGTGGCGCCAACGGCGGCTACCGACGGGCTGTAGTTGATCCGGCCACCACCGTCCACGCTCATTTCGGCACGGAAGATCTTGAAGCTGTAGTCGTTCTTGTCCACGGCCAACTGGTAGCGGATGTCGAACGGGTGACGCTTGATACCGCTCTGGAACTGCTCGTAACGGTCGTTGGCCAGGCGAATCGGCACACCGGCGCCATACAGCGCAGCAAGGGCCGCGTAGTAGACGAAGATGTTGTGGTCCTTGGAGCCGTAACCCACGGTGTAACCTGGGTGCATGTTCAGGTTGGCCAGGCCGAAGCGCGACGGCGCGATCATTTTCGCGGTCTCGGTCGCCGCTTCCAATGGGCACTGAGTGGCCACGACGAAGTGCAGGGTTTTGGTTGCCGGGTCGTACCAGCCGTTGCCGTTGTCCGGCTCCATCGCCGCCGGTTCGATTGACGGGGTCTTGTAGCGCTCGTCGAACACCAGCCAGTTGTCCGGCGGCGTGTCGATCTCTTTCTTCATGCGGTCGGCGTAGAACAGGCCGCGCTCGGTCAGGTTGCCGTGCAGGTTCGGCTGGGAATTCCACACCGGGCGACGGTTTTTCAGCATCGGGAACAGGATCGAGTCCTTGAGGCTGGCGAACTCGTCTTCATCTGCCGAGGTTGGACCGCCCACGCGCACGTAGCGGAAACTGCCATACGGGTCGCCTTCGTAGAACGGCACTTGGGCACCGTAACGAATCGCTTTGTCGTTGAATTTGAGTTTGTTCTTGGCCTGACGGAAACGCTCGAAGTCGTTCCAGATCAGGATTGCCACCGGGTGACCGATGAACATCGGTACTTTGCCGACCGGCAGCAATGGGTCCGGCGCGTGCTCCTCCGGGAAGACGATACCGTCCTTATCCAGATCAGCCGCGGTCACAATGCGGTCAGGTTGCAAATCTGCGCCGAGCCACGACAGGTCGTAGCCGTCGTAGATACGGTCAGCCTTGATGGTTTTCAGCAACATGGCATGGCCTTGCTGCTCGGGCCAGCCCGGCATGTCCTTGGAGCGGATGTCGCGGGCAAAAACCTTGCTGCCGCAGACCTTGGACAAGGCGTCGTTACGCTGGCGCGCCTTGCCGTTGTTGCCGAGCCACTTCTCGGACGGCACGGTGACGCTGTTTTCCATCAAGGCAGCCAGCGCCTGACTGCTGAGCGGCGTGAGCGTGACGCTCACACCCGCCACCAGCCCGCCCTGGAGGAACGAGCGCCGGGATATTTCACGGTTGGACATGGATCATCCTCTGGGCGGTTATACGTCCGCCCTTCTGGTTATCTACTGGGAATCTCGAGTCTTGCAGAAGCCCTTCTTGGCTAAACAAAGGGCGTGATGACAGTGCAAAGCTGACCGAAAGGTTAACTTTAAAGGTTTCTGGGCTCGCAGCAAACAACCAGTTACAAAAATTTGACTAAAGAATCAAAAAATCAATGCGGCGTGGCACCGCAGCAGGCGGGTAGACGCTTGTAGGAGTGAGCCTGCTCGCGATAGCGGAGTGTCAGTCACCAGGTTCATGGCTGAACTGACGCTATCGCGAGCAGGCTCACTCCTACAGGGATTTGTCTTGGCTTGGGATTGGGACAGGAGAAAAAGAGAGGAAAAGCCAAATTTCAGACACAAAAAACCCCGGTCTTTCGACCAGGGCCTTTGCTATCGGATCCGACTCAGCGAGGCTGACTTCGGTGCTTCAAGGCGTTCAGTGGTCCTTGAAGCAGATATGGCGCAGCGGACGGGACTCGAACCCGCGACCCCCGGCGTGACAGGCCGGTATTCTAACCGACTGAACTACCGCTGCGTATCGCTTTGAGCTTGCGCTCAAGTAACTCGTTTTGACTGAAAGCTTCGGTGCTTTTCAATCGCGAACCAGACAAGTCTGACTCGTAAAATATGGCGCAGCGGACGGGACTCGAACCCGCGACCCCCGGCGTGACAGGCCGGTATTCTAACCGACTGAACTACCGCTGCGCGTCGGTGCAGGCACTTTCAGCCTACGCTCTTGCTTACGCAAGTTTCTCGGGAGTGGTGGGTGATGACGGGATCGAACCGCCGACATTCTGCTTGTAAGGCAGACGCTCTCCCAGCTGAGCTAATCACCCGTTTGCATCTCCGAGGCCGCGAAATTTACGCAGGTAGCGAACCTAAGTCAATAGCAGGATTGAAGTTTTTCTAAAAAAGACGAAATTGCTTCATTCCCTGAAGAAAGCGACAACCCTGGAACCGCTATCGCGAGCAGGCTCACTCCTACAGGTTTGCGGCTTCGCTTCTTAGTCCTTGTAAATCATCTTCTTGGTCATGCCGCCATCAACGACGAATTCCTGCCCGGTGACAAACCCGGCATTCCTCGACAACAACCACGCGACCATCGCCGCCACATCCTCGACCGTCCCTACCCTGCCCGCCGGATGCTGGGCATGATCGGTATCCGCCAATGGCTCGGCACGACGCGCAGACGGATCCCGCGCATCGATCCAGCCCGGACTGACCGCATTGACGCGAATCTCCGGCCCGAGACTGATCGCCAACGCATGCGTCAGCGCCAACAACCCACCCTTGCTCGCCGCATACGCCTCGGTATCCGGCTCCGACTGCCCGGCCCGAGTCGACGCCAGATTGACGATCGAGCCGTTGTGCGCCCGCAGATAAGGCGCACAGTGCTTGGCGAGCAACATCGGCCCACTGAGGTTCACCGCCAGCACTCGATTCCAGTAAGCCAGATCAAGGCTTTCCAGAGTGATGTTATGCGGATCGGCCACCGCGGCGTTGCACACCAACGCATCGAGACGACCAAACTGCCCCAGCACTTCGGCCACGCCGAGCGCGACCTGCCCCTCATCCGCCACGTCCATGGCGATGAACCAGGCATGTTCACCCAGCACCTTCGCCACTTTCGAACCGCGCACACGATCCAGATCCGTCAGCACCACCTGCCAGCCTTCGCTGATCAGCCACGCCGCAATCCCCAGACCGATACCGCGCGCGGCACCCGTGACCAGCGCAACACGGCCATGGGTACTCGCTTGCGCAGTGGACAACTCGATCACAGCGCCGCCAGACCGCGCGCCAGATCGGCTTGCAGGTCGGCGACGTCTTCCAGACCGACCGCGATGCGGATCAGGCTGTCGCGAATGCCCGCCGCTTCACGCTCCTGCGGCGCCAGACGACCGTGGGAGGTGGTGCTCGGGTGGGTGATGGTGGTTTTGCTGTCGCCAAGGTTGGCGGTGATCGAGATCAGGCGAGTCGCATCGATAAAGCGCCAGGCGCCCTCTTTGCCGCCCTTGACCTCAAAGCTCACCACGGCACCGAAGCCTTTCTGCTGACGCTGGGCCAGTTCGTGCTGCGGATGGCTCTTGAGACCGGCGTAGTGCACTTTTTCGATACCGTCCTGCTGCTCCAGCCATTCGGCCAGTTGCTGAGCGTTGGCGCAGTGCGCCTTCATCCGCAGATTCAGGGTTTCCAGACCTTTGAGGAAGATCCAAGCGTTGAACGGGCTCAGGGTTGGCCCGGCAGTGCGCAGGAAGCCGACGATCTCTTTCATCTGCTCGCTGCGACCAGCCACCACGCCGCCCATGCAACGGCCCTGGCCGTCGATGAACTTGGTGGCCGAGTGCACAACGATGTCTGCGCCCATTTTCAGCGGTTGCTGCAACGCAGGCGTGCAGAAGCAGTTGTCGACCACCAGCATCGCGCCTTTGGCGTGAGCGATTTCTGCCAGCGCGGTAATGTCCACCAGCTCAGCCAGCGGATTGGATGGCGACTCGACGAAGAGCAGTTTGGTGTTCGGCTTGATTGCCGCATCCCAGCCCGACAGATCGGCCAGTGGGACGTAGTCGACTTCCACGCCGAAGCGCTTGAAGTACTTCTCGAACAGGCTGATGGTCGAACCGAACACACTGCGCGAGACCAGAACGTGATCGCCGGCACTGCACAGGCTCATCACCACTGCCATGATGGCGGCCATACCCGTGGCAGTGGCCACGGCTTGCTCGGCACTTTCCAGCGCGGCAATGCGCTCTTCGAACGCACGCACGGTCGGATTGGTATAACGCGAGTAGACGTTGCCCGGCACTTCCCCGGCAAACCGCGCAGCTGCATCGGCAGCGGTGCGGAACACGTAGCTGGAAGTGAAGAACATCGGATCACCGTGCTCGCCTTCCGGCGTACGGTGCTGACCGGCACGTACGGCCAGGGTATCGAACGCTACGCCTTCGAGGTCGCTGTCCAGCCGACCGGCATCCCATTCCTGACTCATGCTGTCACTCCTTGCCCTGTTCTCGAAAAATAAAAGTCAGATACAAAACCGGCCCCTCAGGGCCGGTGATAACTCAGTTGTTGTACAGATCGATGATCGCACTGACCGCTTGGGTCTTGACCTTCGAGGCATCGTTGCGTGCCTGTTCGATCTTGTCCAGGTAAGCCTCGTCGACGTCGCCGGTGACGTACTTGCCATCGAACACCGCGCAATCGAAGTTCTCGATCTTGATCTTGCCGCCGCCGACCGCTTCGATCAAGTCAGGCAAGTCCTGATAGATCAGCCAGTCAGCGCCGATCAGATCTGCCACGTCCTGAGTCGAACGATTGTGCGCGATCAGTTCGTGAGCGCTCGGCATGTCGATGCCGTAGACGTTCGGGAAGCGTACAGCCGGAGCCGCCGAGCAGAAGTAGACGTTTTTCGCGCCGGCTTCACGGGCCATCTGGATGATCTGCTTGCAAGTGGTGCCGCGCACGATCGAGTCATCGACCAGCATCACGTTCTTGCCGCGAAATTCCAGCTCGATGGCATTGAGCTTCTGGCGAACCGATTTCTTGCGCGCTGCCTGGCCCGGCATGATGAAGGTCCGGCCGATGTAACGGTTCTTGACGAAACCTTCGCGAAATTTCACGCCCAGATGGTTGGCCAGCTCCAGCGCTGCGGTGCGGCTGGTGTCCGGAATCGGGATAACTACGTCGATGTCGTGCTCCGGACGCTCGCGCAGGATTTTCTCGGCGAGCTTCTCACCCATGCGCAAACGAGCCTTGTAGACCGACACGCCGTCGATGATCGAGTCCGGACGCGCCAGGTAGACGTGCTCGAAGATGCACGGAGTCAGGGAAGGATTGGTCGCGCACTGACGGGTGTGCAGCTTGCCATCTTCAGTGATGTAGACCGCTTCGCCCGGTGCCAGGTCGCGAATCAGGGTGAACCCGAGCACGTCCAGGGAAACGCTTTCCGAGGCGATCATGTACTCGACGCCTTCGTCGGTGTGACGCTGGCCGAACACGATCGGGCGGATGCCGTGCGGGTCGCGGAAACCGACAATGCCGTAACCGGTGACCATGGCCACTACCGCGTAACCGCCGACGCAACGGTTGTGCACGTCGGTCACGGCGGCAAACACGTCTTCTTCAGTCGGCTGCAGCTTGCCGCGCTGGGCCAGCTCGTGGGCAAACACGTTGAGCAACACTTCCGAGTCGGAACTGGTGTTGACGTGACGCAGATCGGATTCGTAGATCTCTTTGGCCAACTGTTCAACGTTGGTCAGGTTACCGTTGTGCGCCAGAGTAATGCCGTAAGGCGAGTTGACGTAAAACGGCTGGGCTTCGGCCGAAGTCGAGCTGCCCGCGGTCGGGTAACGAACGTGGCCGATACCCATGTGGCCGACCAGACGCTGCATGTGACGCTGCTGAAACACGTCACGCACCAGGCCATTGTCCTTGCGCAGGAACAACCGGCCATCATGGCTGGTCACGATACCGGCAGCGTCCTGGCCGCGGTGCTGGAGCACGGTTAGCGCGTCATACAGCGCCTGATTGACGTTCGACTTACCGACGATACCGACGATGCCACACATGCGACGCAACCCCTACTTAATGGATCTGAACTGAACAACACTCACTGAGGCGTTTTGGCCGACGGCAAGAGTTGCTCCTTGAACGGAATATCAGCGGGTACGCTGATTCCGCTGGCAAGCCACTGACTGCTCCACCCGAGTATCAGGTTTTTGGACCAGTCGGCGACCAATAGAAACTTTGGTACGAGCCGTGATTCTTTCCACCACCCGTCCTGCTGTACCGGCCCCAGGCTCAACAGCCCGACCGCCACGACCACCAGCAACACGCCACGCGCAGCGCCGAAGGCCATGCCGAGGAATCGATCGGTCCCGGACAACCCGGTGACGCGAAC
Source organism: Pseudomonas sp. TH06 (assembly GCF_016651305.1). Taxonomy (GTDB): domain Bacteria; phylum Pseudomonadota; class Gammaproteobacteria; order Pseudomonadales; family Pseudomonadaceae; genus Aquipseudomonas. The sequence goes on from NZ_JAEKEC010000003.1 coordinate 349,354, forward strand.
CAACTCGCCGATAAGATAATTGATCATTGCGCCCACGATCAGTGTGGCGACAAACATGATGGCACAGCCCGCGATCACGCGAGCCGATGGGGTTTCGATGTATCCGGCGAGGTACTCGGACAGTGAGCCACCGAACATCCAGGCGACGACTCCTGCGATGATCCAGGTCACCAGCGATAATGCTTCCTTGACGAAGCCGCGGCTCAAACTGATCAAAGCAGAGATGGCGATGATTGCAACGATCGCCCAGTCAACCCAGGTAAATGGCACAGTGCAGCCTACAGACGGATAAGGCGGCGCATTTTAGCAGAGCGCATGGCTATCGGTAAGCTGCGATTTTCAGTGCATTTCAATCGAAGTGATAGTTTTTAGCCGCGCTCAGGCTGGAAGCGTACGACAAAACCCTTGAGGTTCTGCTGACGGCCCAACAGATCACGCAGACGATCGGCTTCGGCGCGCTCGATCAGCGGACCGACGAACACCCGATTCTTGCCATCGGCAGAACGGATGTAGGCGTTATAACCCTGGCTACGCAGGGTTTTCTGCAGGCTTTCGGCACTGGCGCGACTCGACAGACTGGCCAATTGCACCGACCAGCTGACCGACAGGCCGTTGGCATCAACACGACTTTGCGTGGTGTCGGGTCTGGAGGATGCAGCGGCGATCGGCTGGGCAGGCGCAGGAATCGGCTTGGCCACCGCAGGCGGCGTTGCAGGCTTGGCGATTGCGATGGGAGCTGTCGGCGCCGGCGCAACCGGGGCAACAGGCGCAGTGTCTTCTGCGACGTCTTCATCCGTCGGCACTGGCTCTTGCGGCAAGGTTTGCGGCTCAGGCACGGCCACGGTTTCCATTTGCACTTGCGGCACGACAGGCGCTTGCGGCGCGGCGGGCGCATCGACAGTCACCTGACGCTGTTCATCCTGACGGGAAAACAGCATTGGCAGGAAGATCACCGCCAGTGCCACCAGCACCAGGGCACCGACCATGCGCTGCTTGTACGCTTTATCCAGCAAAGCCATTTGCCGCTTCCTCCGTGGAGCGCCGGGCCAGCCATTCAAGGGCCTCGGCGACACAATAAAATGATCCGAACAACAGAATCTCGTCGTCACTGGTTGCGACTGCACACTGCCCTTCCAGCGCGGCGGCAACACTGTCGTAAGACGTGACCGATGCGCCAAGGTTCTGCAATGCGGCGTCTAATTCTGCAACCGGACGAGCGCGCGGCGAATCCAGCGGCGCTACAGCCCAATGCTCGACACTAGCATTCAATTCGCCGACAACACCATCCAGATCCTTGTCCGCCAGCAGACCAAACACTGCCAGACGCTTGCCGACCGGCGGTTGCGAGGCCAGACGGCGAGCCAGATACTCCGCTGCGTGCGGGTTATGACCGACATCCAGCAGCAGGTTCAGGCGCTTGCCATTCCATTCGAACGAACGGCGATCCAGACGGCCAACGACGCGGGTCGCCTGCAGAGCCGCAATAATCTGCTGCGCATCCCACGGCAAACCAAGCAGCAGATACGCCTGCAACGCCAGCGCGGCGTTTTCCATCGGCAGATCGAGCAGCGGCAAATCGTGCAGCTCGACAACCTGACCCTGCGCGTCGATACCGCGCCACTGCCAATGCCTATCGGTAATACCGAGGTCGAAATCGCGCCCGCGCAGGAAGAACGGGCATGCCAGTTCGTGGGCCTTGTCGAGCAACGGTTGCGGAGGATTGAGGTCGCCACACAAGGCAGGTTTGCCCTGACGGAAAATCCCGGCTTTCTCGAAAGCCACGGATTCACGGGTATCACCCAGATAATCGGCGTGATCGACGCCAATGCTGGTGACCAATGCGATATCAGCATCGACCACATTGACCGTGTCCAGACGTCCGCCCAGGCCGACTTCCAGCACCACAGCGTCAAGCCCGGCCTGTTGAAACAGCCAGAACGCCGCCAGGGTGCCCATTTCGAAGTACGTCAGGGAGGTTTCGCCACGCCCGATCTCGACGGCAGCAAAGGCTTCGCACAGCTGTGCATCAGTGGCTTCGACGCCATTGAGCTGCACCCGCTCGTTGTAACGCAGCAGGTGCGGAGAATTGTAGACACCAACGCTCAGGCCCTGCGCGCGCAGCAAAGAAGCCACGAACGCGCAGGTCGAACCCTTGCCGTTGGTGCCGGTGACCGTAATCACCCGAGGCGCCGGCTGGCCCAGCCCCATACGGGACGCTACCTGTTGCGAACGCTCCAGGCCCATGTCGATGGCGGACGGATGCAACTGTTCCAGGTAGGCGAGCCACTCGCCAAGGGTGCGCTCGATCATACGTTTGCAGGCACCGGCGGAACGACGATCGGCTCGATCGGCGCAGCGACGAATTTTGGCGTCGGCTTGCCGGTCATTTGTGCCAGCAGGTTACCCAGGCGCGGACGCAGTTCCTGACGATGGATGATCATGTCGATCGCACCGTGCTCCAGCAGGAATTCGCTGCGCTGGAAGCCTTCCGGCAGTTTTTCACGAACGGTTTGCTCGATCACGCGTGGACCGGCGAAGCCGATCAGGGCTTTCGGCTCACCGACGATCACATCACCGAGCATCGCCAGACTGGCGGAAACACCACCGTAGACCGGGTCGGTCAGCACGGAGATGAACGGAATGCCCTCTTCACGCAGTCGCGCCAGCACCGCCGAAGTCTTGGCCATCTGCATCAGCGAGATCAGGGCTTCCTGCATGCGCGCACCGCCGGAAGCGGCGAAGCAGATCATCGGGCAACGGTTTTCCAGCGCGTAGTTGGCAGCGCGCACGAAGCGCTCACCGACGATGGCGCCCATGGAACCGCCCATGAAGCTGAATTCGAACGCCGAAACCACCACCGGCATGCCCAACAGGGTGCCGCTGACGGAGATCAGCGCGTCTTTCTCACCAGTCTGCTTCTGGGCAGCGGTCAGGCGATCCTTGTACTTCTTGCCGTCGCGGAATTTCAGACGGTCAACCGGCTCCAGATCGGCGCCCAGTTCGTTGCGACCTTCGGCATCGAGGAAGATGTCGATGCGTGCACGTGCGCCGATGCGCATGTGGTGGTTGCACTTAGGGCAAACGTCCAGGGTCTTTTCCAGCTCCGGACGATACAACACAGCCTCGCAGGACGGGCATTTGTGCCACAGACCTTCTGGCACCGAGCTCTTCTTGACCTCCGAACGCATGATCGAAGGGATCAGTTTGTCTACTAACCAGTTGCTCATGCTTTCTTTCTCCAGTACCGGCGGCCCGAACGCTCTGGTTCGCAGCCCCGCGTATGCCCTTCAGCTAAATTCATGTGTGTGGCGATGATGGGTGAACAGCCACGGTCAGCGCGAAACATGACCTGCGTACTGCTCACAAACCCTCAGCCGCGCCTGCTTTGTGCAAGTGCATTGATGGACGGCGGCAGACTGCCAGCCGTCACATCAATATGGAGCTTTGCGTACGGCGTCGATGAACGCCCGAACCTTCGCGTGATCCTTGATGCCTTTACTCGCCTCTACCCCACCGCTGACGTCGACGGCGTAGGGTTTCACCCGGGCCACGGCGTCTGCGACATTTTCCGGGGTCAAACCACCCGCCAGAATCAATGGTTTGCTCAAAACCTGCGGAATCAATGACCAGTCGAAGGCCTCGCCGGTTCCGCCGGGCACGCCTTCAACGTAAGTGTCTAACAGCACGCCGCTGGCGCTTGGGTAAGCATTAACGGCAGCAGCGATGTCATCGCCGGCCTTGACCCGCAGCGCCTTGATGTACGGACGATGCCAGCCTTCGCACTCTTCTGCGGACTCATCACCGTGGAACTGCAAAAGATCCAGCGGCACCGCATCGAGGATCTCGCCCAACTCACAGCGGCTGGCGTTGACGAATAACCCCACCGTGGTCACAAACGGCGGCAACGCCTTGATGATCGCCCGCGCCTGCTGCACGTTGACCGCACGCGGACTCTTGGCATAGAACACGAATCCGATCGCATCCGCCCCGGCCTCGACTGCGGCCAGTGCGTCTTCTATGCGGGTAATCCCGCAAATCTTGCTGCGAACGGCTGACATGTCGATATAAATCCCAAGGTAAAATCCGAGAAAGTCCCGGATGGTAACAAAAGCGTTCGAGGGCGTCAGCCGTCAAGTTCGGAGAAACCCGTAAGGAAATGTGGCCCGATAAAACGCTCGGGCAACGGGAATTCGTCGTGATACTCGACCTGCACCAGATACAGCCCGTAAGGATGCGCTGTCACGCCACCGGAGCGGCGCTCGCGGCTTTCCAGCACTTCTTTCATCCACTCGACCGGCCGTTCGCCGGCACCGATGGTCATCAGTACCCCGGCGATGTTGCGCACCATGTGATGCAGAAACGCGTTGGCGCGGATGTCGAGCACGATCATCTTGCCGTGACGGGTCACGCGCAGGTGATGCATCTTCTTGATCGGTGACTTGGCCTGGCACTGACCGGCACGGAACGCACTGAAATCATGGGTACCGATCAGATACTGCGCGGCCTCGGCCATGCGCTCGACATCCAACGGGCGGTGGTTCCAGGTGATTTCTTCGTTGAGATGCGCCGGACGAATCTGGTCGTTGTAGATCACGTAGCGATAGCGCCGGGCAATGGCTTTGAACCGCGCATGGAAATGCGCCGGCATCACTCGCGCCCAACTGACGCTGATGTCGTGGGGCAAATTGATGTTGGCGCCCATGACCCAGGCTTTCAGCGAGCGATCGACCGTTGTGTCGAAATGCACCACTTGCCCGCAGGCATGCACACCGGCATCGGTACGCCCGGCGCACTGCAGCGAAACCGGCGAGTTGGCGACTTTCGACAAGGCTTTCTCGAGCTCTTCCTGCACCGTGGCGACGCCGGTCAACTGCCGCTGCCAGCCGCTGTAGCGCGAGCCTTTGTATTCAACGCCAAGCGCGACGCGGTAAAAGCCGTCGGGCGCCATTTCGGCGACCGGGTTATCTATGTTTGCCAAGGAGGGACAGCCTGCTGTTTTTTGCAAAGGTGGGCATTATAAGGCTGCGGACCGGGGATACCAGAGTTCTCTATTGGTCGTTCGGGCCCTATCGCGAGCAGGCTCACTCCTACAGGGGATCGCATTTCAAAATGTAGGAGTGAGCCTGCTCGCGATAGCAATTCTTCAAACACCGCTGAATCCGGCACAAACAAAAACGGCAGCCTCAGTGGCTGCCGTTTTTTGTTTAGCGCTGAATCAAGCCAGGTTCTTAAGCATTTCCTTGGCTTCATCACGCTGTTTCTCGTCACCCTCGGTCAACACTTCGTTGAGGATTTCGCTAGCTCCATCGTTGTCGCCCATGTCGATAAAGGCCTGAGCCAGATCAAGTTTAGTGGCGACTTCATCGGTACCCGCCAGGAAGTCAAAATCGTCTTCGCCCAGATCATCACCGCTTGCCGCATCGACGTCGGTAAAGGTCGGCTCGGCGATGTTTTGCGACAGACGATCCAGTTCAGCGTTGACGTCATCCAGCTCAGAAGCGAAGGCATCAGGTTCAGCCGCAGGGTTGCTGTCCATTTCGTCGGCCAGCGACAGATCGAAGTCGGCCGGCAGCTCCAGATCATCCTGTGGCACGTCAGCGACGACCGGCGGCTCGACTGGCGGCAGATCCTTCACGCCCTCGTCCAGATCCAGCAGGAAGTCATCGTCCGCCAGGTCAACCGCCGGTGCTGGCTCGGCACCGAGGTCCAGATCCAGGTCGAAATCCGACAGATCGTCCAGATTTTCTTTGATTTCGGTCTGCTGTTGCAGCACCGATTCGAAGCTCAGGTCGTCGTCGGACGGGAACTCGTCCAGCTCGACCGGCGCCTCCGGCTCAACCACCGGCTCAGGGGTGACCGGGGTGATGTTGTCGAGATCGTCCAGGCTCAGGTCGAACGCACTGTCCAGATCATCTGCAACCGGCGCCGGTTCCGCAGCCGGTACTTCCGGCTCATCCAGCAGCAAATCCTTGACGTACTGTGCGTCCAGCTCGGCAGCGACAGCGGCCGCAGCCAAACCGGCAGCAGCCACCACAGCCATGGCCGGGAAGCGGCTTTTCAGCTCTTCGACCTTGGCGAAGTTATCGCCATTGGCAACCAGTTGGCGCTCTTGACCGACGAACGCATCGCGATCGCCTTGCTGACCGTAGACTTCCATCAGTTTCAGGCGCAGATCGCTACGCTGCGGCTCAAGACTGACGCCCTCTTCCAGCAGCGCAGCAGCCTGATTCAGGCGACCGGCGTTGATGTGCGACTGGGCCTTGTCCAGCACGTCATCCGAACGCTCGCCAGCCGGGGCTACCAGTGGCGCGGCAATCGGTTCAGCCATGACCACTGGAGCGACGATCGGAGCTGGCGTTGGAGCAGCTACTGGCGCAGGAGCCGGCGTGTTGAGTTTGACGCTGGCGGCCGGGGTTTCCAGACCTTCGAAGCTGCTTTCCGGCAGATCCTGTTCGGCGGAGAACTCTTGCTCTTCAGACAGGGCGCGAGCCATGCGCAGGTGCTTCTCGGCTTCCTGCTGGGCTTTGCGGCGACGGGCCAGCAGCAACAGCAAGAGCAACAGAACCACGGCACCACCACCGATCAGACCCAGCAGGATCGGATTGGTCAGCAGCTCGTTGAAGGTCTTCTCGTCATCGACCACAGGCTTGGGCTCGACCACCGGCGTTTCCGCTGGCGTCTCGACCGGTGGTGCAATGGCGGATTCTGGCGTCGGCGATGCCGGAGCCGCTTCGGCCGGTGTTGCAGGCGGTGTCGCGGCCAGTTCAGCGGTGATCGCCGGAACCGGCGCAACAGCACCATTTGCAGCAGGCGCAGCGCCCGCCCCTTCGGCCTGCATCTTCGCCAGTTGATTGTTCTTCAGCTCGATCAGTTTCTGCAGCTTGTCCAGCTGGCTTTGCAGATCGCTCATGCGGCTTTTCAGTTCCTCGTTGTCACGACGGGTCGTGTCGAGGCTTTCCTGAGTCACTGCCAGTTTGTTGCTCAACGCCTTGGCGTCGCCCGCCGGGCCTTTGCCCCGGGCCTTGGCGCTTTCGGCGGAAACCAGGCTCAGGTTGTCGCTGGTGTTCTGCGCGGCGCCGGTGTTGGCGCGACCGCGCTTGGTCGCGTCGAGCTGCTGCTGACCGGTGCCAGGCTTGGCCACGTAACGACGCCCCTGACGCCAGGCTTCGTTCTGTGCCGCAACTTCAGCGATGGCCTTGGTTTGTGGCAACGCGGTGCTTTGCACCGAGTCCGGCAGACGCAGCACCTGACCGGTTTTCAGCCGGTTGATGTTACCGCCGATGAACGCATCGGGATTCAGCGCCTGAATCGCCAGCATGGTCTGCTGCACCGAACCGCCGGTGCGCGCCTTCGCGGCGATTTCCCACAAGGTATCGCGCGGCGTAGTGGTGTATTGAGTCGGGTGAGTGGCGCCAGTCGTCGGCGCGGCAATAGTCTGCGACGGCGCCGGTTGCGCGGCGGCATCAGCGGTCTGCGGCGAGAACTTCGACGGGTCCAGCAGCACGCTGTAATCGCGCAGCAGACGGCCGTTCGGCCACATCACCTGAACGAGGAATTTCACCATCGGTTCCGACAGCGGTTTGCTCGACGTTACGCGCAGCACGCTTTTGCCGTTGGCGTTGAGCACCGGAGTGAACGTCAGGTCATTGAGGAAGGCCTGGCGATCAACGCCGGCCTTGGCGAAATCTTCAGGGGAAGCCAGGCTCGGCACCACTTCGGCAGCGGTGAGATCCTTGACGTCGAGCAGCTCGATTTCAGCCACCAGCGGCTGGTTCAGGGTCGACTTCAGGGTCAGCTCCCCGAGCCCGAGGGCATGCGCCATACCGGAGGACAGCGCCGAGGCGGCCGCTATTGCTAACACCAGTTTGCGAACTTGAACCATAGCCTCATCCTTTGTTTGAACGTTCCTCGGCCAGCGAGAAGATGTTGAATACCGCTGCCGTAAGGCATTGCGCGCGACGACGACGGATGTCGCGCGCGATCATTTCTTTGATGCCCCGGAAAGTCCCGGAGGGTGAAACGTTATCGAGTGCTGCGGGCAAGCATAGCGCTCACCTAGAATCAGTCGACAAATTGTTGCCAAGTATCTTTTACAGCAGGTCTTTTATCAACAATTCAGCCACCTGCACAGCGTTAAGGGCTGCACCTTTGCGTACGTTATCTGACGTCAGCCACAGATTAAGTTCCGCCGGGTCGTCGACACCGCTGCGCACGCGACCGACATAGACAACGTCCTGCCCGACCGCGTCACCGACTGCGGTCGGATAATCGCCTGCTTCGACCAGCTCGATGCCCGGTGCAGCTTCGAGCGTGGCGTTGACCTTTTCCAGGTCCACCGCCTTCGCTGACTGCAAGGTCACGCTAAAGCTATCGCCAAAAAACACCGGGGCTTGAACGCAAGTTGCGGAAATCTTTAATAAAGGCAACGCCAGCACTTGGCGCAGCTCGCGCACCAGGCGTTTTTCCAGCAGCGTGTGACCCTGCGCGTCAGGCGTGCCGACCTGGGCCAGCAGGTTGAATGCCATCTGCCGATCAAAGAATGTCGGCTCCAGTGGGCGCATGTTCAGCAGCTCGGCGGTCTGGCGCGCCAGCTCGGTGACGGCCTCGCGACCCTGGGCGGAAACAGCCAGATTGGCGGTGACGTTGACGTATTGCAGGTCGATCAGATCGAGCAACGGCGCCAGCACCACGGCGAGCGTGGCGGCCGACGGGCTCGGGCTGCTGACCTGGAACGGCGCTTTCAAACCGGCGAGGACAGCGGCGTTGGCTTCCGGCACCACTTGCGGCGCCTGATCGGCCGGCAAGGCACCGGAAAGATCGATCAGCGAGCAACCGGCCGCTTGCGCGCGAGCGGCGTAGCTCAGGGTGATGGCCGGGCCGGCAGCGAAGAACACCAGTTTGACCTTGCTGAAATCGAACTCGTCGACTTCACGCACGCGCACGTTCTTGTTGCGAAACAGCACCGAACTGCCAGCGGATTCGCTGCTGGCCAACAGGTGCAGGTTGCCGACCGGAAAGTCGCGCTCTTCGAGAATCTGTACGAGGGTTTCGCCGACAGTACCGGTGGCGCCGATCACGGCAATATCTAGGGTCTGGGTCATGGTGCGAGCCTCTGGCGAAACGGGGGGAGCGGCACTTTACCGGGTGACTGCCGCACAGGCAATTCGGCGGTGCCTGTACGGGCCTCATCGCGAGCAGGCTCACTCCTACAGTGATCGGTGTTGATCAGAAAATTTGTGCACACCACCACCCCTTGTAGGAGTGAGCCTGCTCGCGATGGGGCCAGACCAGACAACCAAAAAATTCCAGGTATAAAAAAACCCGTACCTCTCACAAGGCACGGGTTCTTTCATTGCTTCATGCGATCAACGCTCCAGCAAGATCCGCAGCATGCGACGCAGCGGTTCGGCCGCGCCCCACAGCAGTTGGTCGCCGACGGTGAAGGCACCGACGAACTGCGAACCCATGTTCAGCTTGCGCAGACGGCCGACTGGCACGTTCAGGGTGCCAGTGACCTTGGTCGGGCTCAGCTCCTGCATGCTGATCTCGCGCTGGTTTGGCACCAGTTTGACCCAAGGGTTGTGCTGGCTGATCAGCCCTTCGATATCGGCGATCGGCACGTCTTTGTTCAGCTTGATGGTCAGCGCCTGGCTGTGGCAGCGCATGGCGCCGATGCGCACGCAGATGCCGTCGACCGGGATCGGGCTCTTGAAGCGACCGAGAATCTTGTTGGTCTCGGCCTGGGCTTTCCACTCTTCGCGGCTCTGGCCGTTTGGCAGTTCCTTGTCGATCCACGGGATCAGGCTGCCGGCCAGCGGTACGCCGAAGTTTTCGGTCGGATACGCGTCGCTGCGCATGGCTTCGGCCACACGACGGTCGATGTCGAGGATCGCGCTGGCCGGATCGGCCAGTTGATCAGCGACAGCGGCGTGGGTCGCGCCCATTTGCTTGATCAGTTCACGCATGTTCTGCGCGCCGGCACCGGAGGCCGCCTGATAGGTCATGGCGCTCATCCACTCGACCAGACCGGCCTCGAACAAGCCGCCCAGCCCCATCAGCATCAGGCTGACGGTGCAGTTGCCGCCGATGTAGTTTTTGGTGCCCGCATCCAGCTGCTGGTCGATGACCTTGCGGTTGACCGGATCGAGAATGATCACCGCGTCGTCGTTCATGCGCAGGCTGGACGCCGCGTCGATCCAGTAACCCTGCCAGCCGGCCTCGCGCAGCTTGGGGAATACTTCGCTGGTGTAGTCGCCGCCCTGGCAGGTCAGAATCACGTCGAGGGTCTTCAGCTCATCAATGCTGTAAGCATCCTTGAGCGGAGCAATGTCCTTGCCCACGGACGGGCCTTGGCCACCGACATTGGAAGTGGTGAAAAACACCGGCTCGATTAGATCGAAATCCTGCTCTTCCAGCATCCGCTGCATGAGCACGGAACCGACCATCCCGCGCCAACCGATCAGACCTACACGTTTCATCGCAACTACACCTTCTTGAAAAGTGGGCCGCTGCTTTGTATTGAATTTCGCAGCGGGCCCGAGAGATTACAGATTCCGCAGCGCGGCGACTACTGCGTCGCCCATTTCCTGCGTACCGACTTTAGTGCAACCGGCCGAATAGATGTCGCCCGTGCGCAGACCCTGGTCGAGTACGACGCTGACGGCTTTTTCAATGGCATCGGCCGCGTCGTGCAGATTGAAGCTGTAACGCAGCATCATCGACACCGACAGAATCGTTGCCAGTGGGTTGGCAATGCCTTTACCAGCAATGTCCGGAGCAGAACCGTGGCAAGGCTCATACATGCCCTTGTTGTTCGAATCCAGCGAGGCCGACGGCAGCATGCCAATGGAGCCGGTGAGCATCGACGCTTCGTCGGACAGGATGTCGCCGAACATGTTGTCGGTGACGATCACGTCGAACTGCTTCGGTGCGCGCACCAGTTGCATGGCGGCGTTGTCGACGTACATGTGGCTCAGTTCGACTTCTGGATAGTCTTTCGCCACTTGCTCGACCACTTCACGCCACAGCTGGCTGGAAGCGAGTACGTTGGCCTTGTCCACCGAGCAGAGCTTCTTGCCACGGACCATGGCCATGTCGAAACCGACACGGGCAATACGGCGGATTTCGCTTTCGCTGTACGGCAGAGTGTCGTAGGACTGACGCTCGCCGTTTTCCAGGGTACGGGTACCACGCGGCGCGCCGAAGTAGATGCCGCCGGTCAGCTCACGAACGATCAGGATGTCCAGGCCGGCGACGATTTCCGGCTTCAGGCTCGACGCGTCAGCCAACTGCGGGTACAGAATCGCCGGACGCAGGTTGCCGAACAGGCCCAGTTGCGCACGGATTTTCAGCAGACCACGCTCAGGGCGAATGTCACGCTCGATGGTGTCCCATTTCGGGCCGCCGACAGCGCCCAGCAGCACCGCATCGGCAGCGCGGGCACGGTCGAGGGTTTCGTCGGCCAGCGGCACACCGTGCTTGTCGATGGCGGCGCCACCGATCACGTCATGGCTCAGCTCGAAGCCCAGGCTGTACTTGTCGTTGGCCAGTTCCAGCACCTTGACCGCTTCGGCCATGATTTCCGGACCAATACCGTCGCCTGGGAGAATCAGAATCTGCTTGCTCATGCTTTCCTCGTGTCTTCAGTCGGTGCGTCACTCATGACGCGCCCGGAAAAATTCTTATCGTCCGGCCATCAGCACAATCACATCTGTACTGAACGAGCCGTCGGCATCAATCTCAAAATATTCGCGCACTTCGTTGCCCATCGACTGCTGCAACTGGCGGATCGCCGCGCGCATCACTTCGGGTGTGCGCATGCGCTCGACCCAACTGCTGTATTCCAGGCGCAGACGCTGCCGCGTGGTGCTGCGGGTATGCAGCCCGGCCTCGCTGACCTGGCGCAACCACTCGCCAGCGGAATAATCGCGCACATGGCTGGTGTCGCGCAGCACTTCGACGCTTTGCAAGTAAGTGTCGAACAACGGGCTACCCGGTGACAACACGTCAACGAAAGCCGCCACACCGCCCGGCTTCAGCACACGACGCACTTCGCGCAGAGCCACACCGAGATCGCTCCAGTGATGCGCCGAATAACGGCTGAACACAAAATCGAACTCGCCATCGGCAAACGGCAGACGCTCGGCGGCGCCGTTGACCGTGACAATGTTGCTCATGCCGCGATCAACGGCGGCGGCAGCGACCACGTCGAGCATTTGCTGCGACAGGTCGTAGGCGACCACTTCCCTGACCAGCGGTGCGACATGAAAACTGACATGACCGGCGCCACAACCCAAATCCAGTACCCGGGCGTTGCCCTGCCCGGCCAGTTCGGCTTGTAGCAGCGCAAATTCAGTGCCTTGAGCGTGAACGGCGCTGCTCAGGTAGGCGGCGGCCTGTTCACCGAATTGCTTCTGGACAACCTGCGTGTGTTGGGCGGTGTTGGTCATGGGGACTTCCTTTTTGGGGTGAGTCTTGTGGTGCTTTTTGAGGGCCTCATCGCGAGCAGGCTCACTCCTACAGGGGAACGCATTTCAAATGTAGGAGTGAGCCTGTTCGCGATGGCGTCATTCGCCACACACAAATCACGCGTCGCGGAACAACCACGGCTGGCTAACCCGATGCTTGGCCTCGAAGGTGGCAATCGCATCGCCGTCCTGCAAGGTCAGGCCGATATCGTCCAGACCGTTCAACAGGCAATGTTTGCGGAATGCATCGATTTCAAAGCTATAAACCTTGCCATTCGGGCTGGTCACGGTCTGTTCGTGCAGATCGACCTGCAATTGATAGCCCGGCTCGGCCTCGACCTGCTTGAACAATTCATCGACTTCAGCGTCGCTGAGGATGATCGGCAGCAAACCGTTCTTGAAGCTGTTGTTGAAGAAGATGTCGGCATAGCTCGGCGCAATGATGCTGCGGAAACCGTATTCTTCCAGCGCCCACGGCGCGTGTTCACGGCTGGAGCCGCAACCGAAGTTCTCGCGGGCCAGCAACACGCTGGCGCCCTGGTAACGCTCGGCGTTGAGGACGAAGTCCTTGTTCAGCGGACGCTTGGAGTTGTCCTGATACGGCTGGCCGACATCGAGGTAACGCCACTCGTCGAACAGGTTCGGGCCGAAACCGGTGCGTTTGATCGACTTCAAGAACTGCTTTGGAATGATCTGGTCGGTGTCGACGTTGGCACGATCCAAAGGCGCGACAAGACCAGTGTGCTGGGTAAATGCCTTCATCTTTACTGTGCTCCTTGGATCAATTCACGGACGTCGATGAAACGACCATTCACCGCTGCCGCAGCAGCCATGGCCGGGCTGACGAGGTGGGTACGGCCACCGGCGCCCTGACGGCCTTCGAAGTTACGATTGGAGGTCGAGGCGCAATGCTCGCCGGACTCCAAACGGTCCGGGTTCATCGCCAGGCACATCGAGCAACCCGGCTCACGCCATTCGAAACCGGCTTCGAGGAAAATCTTGTCGAGGCCTTCGGCTTCCGCCTGCGCCTTCACCAGACCCGAGCCCGGCACAACGATCGCTTGCTTGATGGTCGAAGCGACTTTGCGGCCCTTGGCGATGACTGCCGCAGCGCGCAAATCTTCGATTCGCGAGTTGGTGCAGGAACCGATGAACACGCGATCCAACTGAATATCGGTGATCGCCTGATTAGCGGTCAAACCCATGTATTTCAAGGCGCGAACGATCGAGTCGCGTTTGACCAGATCCATCTCTTTGGCCGGGTCCGGCACGTTCTGATCAACGGCCAACACCATTTCCGGCGAAGTGCCCCAGCTGACTTGCGGCTTGATCTGTGCGGCGTCGAGTTCGACGACGGTGTCGAACTTGGCATCAGCGTCGGAGACCAGGTCTTTCCAGGCCTCGACGGCCATGTCCCACTCCGCGCCTTTCGGTGCGAACGGACGACCCTTCACATAGTCGACAGTCTTCTGATCCGCTGCCACCAGGCCAACACGGGCGCCGGCTTCGATGGACATGTTGCAGATGGTCATGCGGCCTTCGACGGACAAGTCGCGGATCGCGCTGCCGGCGAATTCGATGGCATGGCCGTTACCGCCGGCGGTGCCAATTTTGCCGATCACCGCGAGGACGATGTCCTTGGCGGTCACGCCGAACGGCAATTGCCCTTCAACGCGCACCAGCATGTTTTTCATTTTCTTGGCGACCAGGCACTGGGTGGCGAGCACATGCTCGACCTCGGAAGTGCCGATACCGTGCGCCAGAGCGCCGAATGCGCCGTGGGTCGAGGTGTGCGAGTCGCCGCAGACCACGGTCATGCCCGGCAAGGTTGCACCCTGCTCCGGACTGATCACGTGGACGATGCCCTGGCGGATGTCGTTCATCTTGAATTCGACGATGCCGTATTCATCACAGTTGTCATCGAGGGTCTGAACCTGCAAACGCGAGACCTGGTCGGCAATGGCTTCGATGCCGCCCTTGCGCTCTGGCGTGGTCGGTACGTTGTGGTCCGGGGTCGCGATGTTGGCATCGATGCGCCAAGGCTTGCGACCGGCCAGACGCAGGCCTTCGAAGGCTTGCGGCGAGGTCACTTCGTGAATGATGTGACGATCGATGTAGATCAGCGCAGAGCCATCGTCGCGCTGCTTGACCAAATGCGAATCCCAGAGCTTGTCGTAGAGCGTTTTGCCGGCCATCAGACGGTTCCTCATCAGCTTGTTTCTATGCCCTGGGCTTATCAATAACCCTTTGGCTTGTGAGGCCGATCCTATGGGGTTAGATTAAATAACTCAAATTCATATTTTTTATGCTTTGGATAACCAACTGGAATACGAACATGGATCTGGCCAACCTCAACGCTTTTATCGCGATTGCCGAGACGGGCAGCTTCTCCGGCGCCGGCGAAAGACTGCACCTGACGCAACCGGCAATCAGCAAACGCATCGCCGGACTGGAGCAACAACTGAAGGTGCGACTGTTCGATCGTCTGGGCCGTGAAGTCGGCCTGACCGAGGCCGGCCGCGCCCTGCTGCCGCGGGCTTATCAGATTCTCAATGTGCTGGACGACACCCGCCGGGCGCTGACCAATCTGACCGGTGAAGTCAGCGGCCGGCTGACGCTGGCGACCAGTCACCACATTGGCCTGCACCGTTTGCCGCCGTTGTTAAGGGAGTTCACCCGCCGCTATCCACAAGTCGCGCTGGATATTCAGTTCCTCGATTCGGAAGTGGCCTACGAGGAGATTCTCCACGGCCGAGCGGAGCTGGCGGTGATTACCCTCGCGCCGGAGCCGCACACGCTGGTCAAAGCCACGCCGGTGTGGGACGACCCACTGGATTTCGTCGTCGCTCCCGAGCATTCGCTGATCAGCAATGGTGCCGTCAGTCTGGCGGACATTGCCGGTCATCCGGCGGTTTTCCCCGGCGGCAACACATTTACACACCATATTGTCCAACGCTTGTTCGAGGCCCAGGGACTGACGCCGAACATCGCCATGAGCACCAACTATCTGGAAACCATCAAGATGATGGTCTCCATTGGCCTGGCCTGGAGCGTGTTGCCGCGCACCATGCTCGATGATCAGGTGGCAAGCATCGCATTGCCGGGCATACAGCTCAGTCGCCAGCTAGGCTATATCGTGCACACCGAACGGACGCTATCGAATGCGGCAAGAGCGTTTATGGCCTTGCTGGATGCTCAAATCGATCTGCCAGGGACTCTGGGCTAACTTGTGCTACTCCTATAGAGCCGCTGTCCCTGTGCCTAAATGCCACCACCGCTCAAGGCCTGTTAACGATGCCGAAATCTGTTGACCGAATTCCGCCGATGCCGCGCATTCAAGCCATTGACCCGCGACGTTCCGAGCAGAGCTGGGAGAGCGCGCCGCAATTGCTCGCCGCGCTCAACGGTGCCCGGCTCGGCGCCTGGTACTGGGACATCGAGCGCGGGCAGATCAGCTGGTCACGGGGCACCCAGGCATTATTCGGCTTCGATCCACGCCAGCCGCTGCCGGAAGATCTCGAATACCTCGATTTGCTGCCGCCGGAAGACCGCGCAAAAACCGTCCGTGCCTTCCATGCGGTGATTGCCGGCGCGCCGCTGGAACAGGCGATGCATCACCGCATCCGCTGGCCCGACGGCAGCCTGCATTGGCTGGAGATCAATGGCAGCCTGCTCCCGGATAAAAACGGCCGCCCCCGAATGATCGGGGTGATTCGCGAAATCACCCACCAGCGTCAACGCGAACAGGCCTTGAGCAGCTCGGAGAAACGTTTCGCCACGCTGTTTCACCTGTGCCCGAACATGGTCTTGCTCACTCGCCAGGAAGACGGCCTGATCAGCGAGGCCAACCAGTATTTCGAAAGCCTGTTCGGCTGGCCGGTGCAGAGCGCGATTGGCCACACTACCCTGGAACTGGGCCTGTGGGTGCACCCCGAGCAACGCGCCGAACTGGTCAGGAAGACCAAGGCCAAGGGCGAACTGATCAGCATGGAAGTGCAGTTTCGCGCCAGCAACGGGCAGATTCATGACGGCATTCTCAGCGCGCAAAAGGTTGAACTCGAAGGCCAGCCGTATCTGCTCAGCACTTTCCTCGACACCACTGAGCGCAAAGCCGCCGAACACGCCCTGAAAGACAGCCAGGAACGCCTCGATCTGGCGCTGGATTCGGCGCAGCTGGGCACCTGGGACTGGCATATCCCCAGTGGCATGCTCTACGGTTCGGCACGCGCCGCGCAGTTGCACGGGCTGGAACCGAAACCGTTCCATGAATCCTTCGACGAGTTTTTCGAAGGCGTGCCCGGCGAAGAGCGCGACAGCATGCGCGACGCCTATCGCAGCCTGCGCGAAGGCCCGGCGGGCAATTATCAGCTGACGTATCGCGTGCAACTGCCGGACGGCAGCTCACGCTATCTGGAAAGCCGCGCGCGCCTCTATCGCGACGACAACGGCGCGCCACTGCGCATGGCCGGCACGCTGCTGGACATCACCGATCAGGTCGAACGCGAACAGCGACTGGTGGCGTCCGAGGAGAAATTTGCCACGCTGTTCCAGGTCAGCCCCGACCCGATCTGCGTCACACGGCAGGACAGCGGCGAGTTCATCGAAATCAACTCAAGCTTCACCCAGACTTTCGGCTGGAGCGCCGCCGACGTGATCGGCCGCACCGCCGAAGACATCGGCCTGTGGGACGCTTCGGCGAAAAGCCTGCAACGCATCGAACGGGTGATCCGCGAACAAGGCCTGAGCAATGTCGCGATCATCGTCCAGCACAAGGATGGCCAGTCGCTGACCTGCGTGATTTCCAGCCGGCAGATCAGCGTCGGCAATCAGCCTTGCATCGTCACCACCCTGCGCGACATCACCCAGCAGCAACGCTCGGAAGCGGCGCTGAAGGCCAGTGAAGAGAAATTCGCCAAGGCGTTTCACTCAAGCCCTGACGCGATCACCATCACCGAACGCGATACCGGACGCTATCTGGAGGTCAACGACGGCTTCTGTCGCCTCACAGGTTATCGCGCCGATGAGGTGGTCGGCAAAACCGTGTATCAGGTCGGCATCTGGGCCGAGGAAAAACAACGTTCGGCACTGCTCGCTGAATTGCAGATCAAGGGCCGCGTGCACCATCAGGAAATGCTCGGGCGCAACAAACGCGGGGAATTGCTGACGGTGGAAGTTTCGGTAGAGCCGATCACCCTGAATGAAACGGCGTGCCTACTGCTGACCGCCCGCGACGTCAGCCTGCTGAAAAACGCCGAAGCGCAAATTCGCCATCTGGCTTACCACGATCCGCTGACCAACCTGCCCAACCGCGCGTTGCTGATGGATCGCCTGAGCCAGCAGATCGCCCTGCTCAAGCGCCACAACCTGCGCGGTGCACTGCTGTTTCTCGATCTCGACCATTTCAAACACATCAACGATTCGCTGGGCCACCCGGTTGGCGACACGGTGCTGAAGATCATCACCGCACGGCTCGAAGCCAGTGTGCGCATGGAAGACACGGTGGCGCGGCTGGGCGGCGATGAATTCGTGGTGTTGCTCAGCGGCCTGGAAGGCTCGCGCAACGAAGTCAGCGTCCAGGTGCGCGAACTGGCCGACACCATCCGTGAATTGCTCTCGGAGCCGATGTTCCTCGACGGTCAACGCCTGCAAGTGACGCCGAGCATCGGCGTGGCGCTGATCCCCGATCACGGCTCGACCCCGACCGACCTGCTCAAGCGTGCCGACATCGCCCTGTATCGGGCCAAGGATTCCGGGCGCAACACCACGCAGATGTACCACAACACCATGCAGAAAGCGGCCAGCGAGCGGCTGCGCATGGAAACCGATTTGCGCCTGGCCCTGTCTCGCGGCGAATTCAAAGTGCACTTCCAGCCACAGGTCGACGCACGGGGCAATCGCATCATTGGCGCCGAGGCCCTGGTGCGCTGGAATCACCCGGAACTCGGCGCACAATCGCCGACTGAATTCATTAAGGTACTGGAGGACAGCGGCCTGATTCTGGAAGTGGGCACCTGGATCCTCGACGAAGCCTGTGAGGCCTTCAAACAACTGATCGCCGCCGACCTGATCGACCCTTTCGACTTCAGCCTCTGCGTAAACATCAGTCCGCGACAGTTCCGCCAGAACGACTTCGTCGAACGCATCGAACGCAGCATGACCAGCCACGGCCTGCCCTGCTCGCTACTCAAACTGGAAATCACCGAAGGCATCGTCATTCAGAATCTGGAAGACACCATCAACAAGATGCGCCGCCTGAAAAAACTCGGCGTGAGTTTCGCCATGGACGATTTCGGTACAGGTTATTCATCGCTGACCTACCTCAAGCGCTTGCCGGTGGACACGCTGAAAATCGACCAGTCGTTTATCCGCGACGCGACCACCGACCCGAACGACGCGGAGATCATCCGCGCAATTGTCGCCATGGCCCGCAGCCTCGAACTCGAAGTGATTGCCGAAGGCGTGGAAACCCCGGAGCAGTTGGCCTTCCTGCAAGGTCTGGGTTGCCACTTGTATCAGGGCTATCTGCACAGCCGCCCATTACCGCTGGAGGGTCTGAAAAAGCTGCTGCCGTGACGCGCAACTTGCAACAGAGGCGCAATTGCCAGGGTTGGCGGCAACCTGTAGGGTCGCGTTTTTTGCGCCGTTTCGAGATCAGTCATGCAGGATGCAACCCTTCCCCGCCCAGCCCTGCTGGGCATCGACCTTGGCACCACCAACAGCTTGATCGCCGTCTGGCAGGACGGTCAGGCGCGTTTGATTCCCAACGCCCTCGGCGATGTGCTGACTCCCTCGGTGGTCAGCCTCGATGAAGACGACACGATTCTGGTGGGCAAGGCTGCCCGCGCAAGACTGACCACGCACCCGGACCGCACCGCCGCTGCCTTCAAGCGGTTCATGGGCAGCGACAAACAAGTCGAACTCGGCAGTCGCCCGTTCAGCCCTGAAGAACTGTCGGCGCTGGTGCTCGGCTCACTCAAGCAGGACGCCGAAGCCTTTCTTGGCCACCCCGTCTCGGAAGCGGTGATTTCCGTACCGGCGTACTTCAGTGACGAGCAACGTAAACGCACCATGTTTGCCGCTGAACTGGCCGGACTGTCCGTCACGCGCCTGATCAACGAGCCGACCGCCGCGGCCATGGCTTATGGGCTGCATGAACAGAAACTCGAACGCACGCTGATCTTCGATCTGGGCGGCGGCACCTTCGACGTCACGGTGCTGGAATACGCGCTGCCGCTGATCGAGGTGCATGCATCCACCGGCGATAACTTTCTCGGCGGCGAAGACTTCACCGCCGCGCTGTTGGAGGCCTGCCTCAACGACTGGCAACTGACGCCGTCGATGGTCGACGCGCAAGGCATGGCCAGCCTTGGCGATGCGCTGGAACAGCTCAAGTGCAAACTGGGTGAAAGCAAACAACAACTGAGCTGGCGACATGCCGGGCAGACATTCGAATGGTCACTGGATGAAGCCGCAGCGGTGAGAATCTGGGAGCCCCTGCTCGGCCGCTTGCGCGCGCCTATCGAACAAGCCCTGCGTGATGCGCGACTCAATCCACGCGACCTCGACAGTCTGGTGCTGGTCGGTGGTGCCACGCGGATGCCGGCGGTGCAGCAATTGGTCGCCACGCTGTTCGGGCGCCTGCCCTATCGACATCTTGATCCCGACACGATTGTCGCGCTCGGAGCGGCGACACAAGCGGCCTGCAAGGCACGCGATGGCGCCGTGGAAGAGTTGATCCTGACTGACGTCTGCCCCTACACGCTGGGCATCGAGACCCTGCGCGGCAAAGGCGTCGAAGGCGCTTTCTCGCCGATCATCGAGCGCAATACCGTCATTCCGACGTCACGGGTGGAGCGCTATTACACGACGCATCCGCACCAGGAAAAAATCCGCATTGCGGTGTATCAAGGCGAACGGCCGTGGGTACGCGACAACATTTTCATCGACGCTTTCGATGTCGCACTGATGCCCACCGATCACATCCAGCAACTGGATGTGCGCTTCAGTTACGACATCAATGGCCTGCTCGAAGTTGACGTGACGTTGCTGGAAACACGGGCGCGGCACAGCCACAGCATCGACCGTAGTCCCACCGGGCTCGACGAACAGGCACGAAAAAACAGTCATGACCGGCTCGCCACACTCAAGGTCCACCCTCGCGATGCCCTGCCCAACCGCACGTTGCTGGCGCGGCTGGAACGTGCGTGGATGCAGAGCCTCGGCGACGAACGCGAGCAGATTGCCGAATGGCTGTACAGCTTCACGCGCGTGCTCGGTGACCAGCAATCAGCAGAGATCGCCAGCCACCGCACACAGCTCAACGACGCGCTGGATGAATTGCGCCTCTAGCCGATAAGCCGGCGCAAAGCGGCCTGCAAGCCACCGGACAACGGGTCTTCACGGAAACTCTCCGGTGGTACGCCATAGCGGTTGGGCAGTTTTTCGCCGGGAAAACCGAACAGCACCAACGGCAGAAACGGCAGGACCGGGGTCAGACCCGCGAGTATCAGAAAGGTCGGCAAACCTCGGCCCATGTCATGCAGGCGTCGCAATATGGCGCTGAGCAACAGCGCCACCGCCAGTACCAGCACAACGCCGGCGGAAAACATTGAGCCGCTGAACAATCCCAGCAACGGCGTGAGCAGCACGATGCCGATCACCTGCCCGACAAATGCCTCACGCCCCAGCCGTGTGCCCAGGCGCCAGAACGCGGTGGCCGGGGCCGCACGCGTGTCAGCCTTGGCCAACAGCAACCGTTCCGACCACGACAGCAAGGCACTGAAGGCAAACCGCGAACCGAGCCCGTTCTGCGTATCGTCCTTGGCTCGCTGCAGGCGCATCAGGGTTTTCTGCCGTGGCACGCCAGCGTTGCCGTACTGCACCAGATCCTTGAGCACATCCAGCGCCAGGTAAAACCCATCGATGTCGTTGACGCCTTCATCCTCCAGCGCCTGACGTGGCGGTCGCGTCGGCTCGCCCTTGATCAAGCTGTGGCGGAAACCGTCGAACCAATCCTGGGGATTGACGATTTCGGTGATCCTGTCGAGCAGGAAGCGCCGCTGTTTGGCGTCAAACAATCCGCAGTGATAGAGCACCGCCGTCAGGAGCATCCGCCCTAACAGGTCATCGTCGAATGCACTCAGATCGCTGCGCATGCACTCGAACAAGCGGTCATTACTCAGCAAGCGCAGGCTGTCGAGGGCTTCCTGCACACCGCACATTTCCCGTGCGAGCAGCGCATGCACCGGATCCTCGGTTTGCAGGAAGCCGAGCAGACCCTCGCAGTTGCCTTGCTCACGCAACAATCGCTGCAACAGCGGCTGCAAGCGGCTGAGTGGGTGCGACGGGCTGAAAGCCAATTGCTCGAGCAGCGCCGCGTCGGTCAGTGACAAGCAACGCTCCGGTTGCCCGAGCAAGGCCAGCAACCAAACGGTTTGCGCATGCCATTGCCACAGCGCCTCTCCTGACCCCGACGGCGGCAACAGGACATCGCGCTGACTCAGTTGTAGCAACAGCGCCAGTTCCGACAAATCCGTGCTGGCGCGCGTATCGTTCAGCTTGAAGTCTTCGCCAATGCGCTCGAGGGCGGCGCAGCTGTACGGGCGCAAGCGGCGTAACCAGAGGCGGCAGAGGCTGTGCGGCGGATCTTCTTTCAGGGCGTCGGGCAGTGGTGGCGAATCCGCGCCTGCGTGGACCCAGGCGTTCATCGCCAATGGGATCGGCGCTTGCGTCAACCAGCGCACATGCTGCTCGGCCTGATCCTTGAACCCACTCAGCACCAGCGCCTCGAGAGCATCCACCGGCAGAGGTTCGTCGAGTATCTGCTGCAACAACGGCACGTCACCGCGATGAAGCGCCCAGGCATGCCGGTACAGTCGTTGCAATCTGGCGTCGTCATGACTGCCAAACAACAGAGGCAACAACGGCAGCTCATCGTCGTGCATGCGCCAATCGACAAAAGCCTTGGCCAATCCTTGCAGCTCGATGCGGCCGATGCCCAACCAGCGTGTCAGGGTTTCGGGACGCTGTGAGGGGCTGCCATATGGCTGGCTGACGTGGCCCGGATCACTCGGCCAGGCAGTGAACGGCAATCCACAATCAAAGGCCTGAATCAGTAAGGGCAACACGTCCGGTTGGCGCTCTGCACACAACGCCATCAAATGGCTTTCGGCCTGCGGATGACGATGTTCCTGCCAGAGCCGAACCCAGCACGGCAACGCCTGATCATCCAGCCCCGACAGACTGCTCTGGCAGGCCAGCAAGTACAGCCAGTCGACATCGTCGGGGTTTGCCGCCTGCTGTTCGACACATATCTGCAACAGGCCGGGTCCGGCGATGCCCGCCTGAACGAACTGGGTCAACAGGCGTTTGCTGTAGGCGTCGTCGTTGGGCAATGCCTGGCACGTGTGCTGACTGGCGAAGTCAGCGAACTCATCGAGCGAACGCTGGGCGAAGATGAAGTCGAGGCTGCGCGCATACCACAGCGATTCGATCTGCACCGCCTCGGGCCAGGTGTTCATCAGGGTCGTGTCGAACGGATCGCCCGTTTTCAGCCGTTGCAGAAAGGCTTCCACAGACTGCGCATCAGCAAACGACAGATCCAGCAACTGCTGGTCCCAAGCCATTCGCCGGGCGAGCAGATACGCGCAACGATAAGACAACGGTCCAGCGTCGGCCAGCCGATGGTACAAACCCCAACTGAGGTCTTCGAGGGCCTCCAGGGACAATTGATCGAGTGAACGGACAAACGCCTGCCAGGCGTTGAAGTCGAAGCGCCGCGCGGGGTCGTCCAGTAACTCGCAAAAATCCACGAAGGCCTGCGGAACCTCGACAACGGCGGGTTCCGGCTCGTCGAACACCTCTGGCTCTTCTTCCTCTTCATCACGCGCCAGTCGCAGGGCGTTTTCGTAGGCCATGCGCAGCGCTTGAAAACCTTGCGGATCGGTCTCTGGATGATGCGCCGGCAGGCGGGCCCGGTAAGCATCGCGAATCAGGGTTTCGTCGGTAGTGGGCTCGATGCCCAGATGAATCCAGCAACTCATGACCAGTCGAACTCCTTGAGCGATTCGGGACGTTGCGACAGATCCAGTTCCATCTGCCAGGGCAAGCCAGCGAGGAACTGCGGGATATTCCGGTCGAGTCCACGGGCAATCAGCAGGTTGTGCGAACTCTGCCCCTGGCGATCCAGTTCAAACGCCAGCTCATCGTCACTTTTGCTCAGGCAGGACCAGAAGGTGCGGCCGACCAGGAAGCCATGAAAGTAAGCCATCCAACTGCCGTAATGGTATTGCGCCCTGACGGCCAGACGACTGTGCAGCCAATTGCTCTCGGCCAGATCGATCCAATGGTTACGCACCGCGCAACGCAGGAGAAATCCCATCCGCCCGTAGTCCCAGGACAAGATGCCACCCGGGCCACAGCTGCCAAAAGTGCGGCTGGCAAACTCATGCAGAATGCGCTCGCGGGGCTCCAGACTGTCGAGCAAGGCTCGCCACTCGCTCGGCAGACAACGCTGCCACGCCAGATAGGCCTCTGCGAGGTGCGTGGCATGGCCGTGGTCGGCCATGCGCTCGATCATGTCGAACAACTGCAGCCGGTTGTCGATGCCCCAGCTGTCTTTCAGATCGATGTAGTCGTCATCGCAGAACGCCGGATCGTCATACCCGGCTCCAGGATTGAGCGCCGCCATTGGCGCAGACAGGGCGCACAGCCAGCGCTGTTGAATCTCGTCCATGAAAAAGGCTCCAGGCCGACCGATAAGGAATGGGGTCGGCAAAACTGCGCGGATTGTAAAGAGCCGGGACAGCAGCGGCAAACACTGCATCGGGTTTTCCTGCGCGCACAAAAAAGGCCCCGACGTATCGGGGCCTTTGTTCTGCAGCTCAGTCGCTGTTCAGACGTGTGTTCGTCTGCCAGTGACTCAGTGCTGCAGAGCCGGTTTCTGCGTCCCGTTGATCGGGATGCGTTTGGCTTTCGCTTCTTCCGGGATCACCCGCAACAGGTCGATGCTCAGCAGACCGTTACTGAGGTCGGCGGCCTTGATCTCGATGTGATCGGCCAGGCGGAAGGACAGCTTGAAAGCACGCTGGGCGATGCCCTGATGCAGGAAGGTCACACCTTCATTGGCATCACGTTTGCCGCCACTGATGGTCAGCACACCCTTCTCGACTTGCAGGTCCAGGTCTTCTTCCTGGAAACCGGCAGCGGCTACGACGATGCGGTATTGATCGTCACCGTGTTTTTCGACGTTGTAAGGTGGATAGGTGCTGCCTGGCTCATTGCGCAAGGCGGTTTCGAACAGGTCGTTGAAACGGTCGAAACCTACCGAGGAACGGAACAGTGGCGCGAGGGAAAATGCAGTACTCATGGTTCAAATCTCCTGAAAACAATCAGCAAGGTTTTCTGTCTCCGCGACCCGAATTCGGCATCGCGTAACCCTTAGATAGGGACCGCTGAAATGTTTTCAAGAGACTGTTTGCAGATTTTTTTCAGGCCGCTTCGGCAACCGGCAGACCGAGCAGACGCGAGACTTGATCCGGTTCCGTCTCGCGGCGCAGGACGGTGAACAGCTCGGTGGCTTCCGGATAATTGCGCGTCAGCATGGCCAGCCATTGCTTCAGACGACCCGGCGATTGGCGGGCGGTCATCTGCGCCTTGGCCTGTAGCCAGAAGTCCTGGATCAGCGGCAGCAGCTCGGCCCAGGTCATTTCCACAACCTCTTCACCGGCCCGCGCAGCAGCGATCTGTTTGGCCAGATCGGGTCGTGAGACCAGCCCGCGACCGAGCATGATGTCTTCGACGCCGCTGATTTCACGGCAACGGCGCCAGTCTTCGACGCTCCAGATATCGCCGTTGGCGAACACCGGTACCTTGACCACGTCCTGCACACGCGGGATCCACTCCCAATGCGCCGGCGGTTTGTAGCCGTCCATTTTGGTCCGTGCGTGAACCACGATGTGTTCGGCGCCGCCCTCGGCCAGCGCCGTCGCGCAGACCAGCGAACCGTCCGGGCTGTCGAAGCCCAGGCGCATCTTCGCGGTGACGGGAATGTGCGCCGGTACGGCACGACGCACGTGCTCGACAATCTGGTTGAGCAGTTCCGGCTCCTTGAGCAGGACCGCACCGCCACGGGATTTGTTCACAGTCTTGGCCGGGCAACCGAAGTTGAGATCGATCACTTCGGAACCGAGTTCGCAGGCCAGCGCCGCGTTTTCCGCCAGGCACACCGGGTCGGAACCAAGCAATTGAACACGCAGCGGCACACCGGATCGGGTGCGGGCGCCGTTGAGCAGCTCCGGGCCGAACTTGTGGAAGTAGGCCGGTGTGAGCAATTGATCGTTGACCCGGATGAATTCGGTCACGCACCAATCGATGCCGCCAACGCGGGTCAGCACGTCGCGCAGGATGTCGTCGACCAACCCTTCCATGGGCGCCAGAGCAATTTGCATGGGGAAAACACTACTTGAGGAAAAAACGTGCGGCAGTTTACTGGATTACGAGAAAAACCGCAGATCCCTTGTAGGAGTGAGCCTGCTCGCGATAGCGGTGTGTCAGTGAGGCATATTTTGGCTGGCACACCGCTATCGCGAGCAGGCTCACTCCTACAGTTTAAATTTGGGCAGATTCTGAGGGCTGGATCGCGGGACCGTAGCCTTCGATAAATTCGGCCGGCATGCGCTTGGGTTTGCCGGTGGACAATTCGATGCAGACAAACGTGGTTTGCGCGCGCAGCAGCGTGGCGTTGTCGCTCGGACGCTTGAGCTGGAAATGCCGGGTCATTTTCAGGCGCTGGTCCCAATCGACGATCCAGGTCGCCAACTGCAGCTCGTCGCCTTCATAGGCAGCAGCCAGATAATCGATTTCGTGGCGCACCACCGCCATCGCCCGATCCAGACGCCGGTACTCGACCAGATCCAGCCCCAGACGCTGCGAATGCCGCCAGGCGCAGCGTTCGAGCCAGGTCACGTAGACCGCGTTGTTCGCGTGGCCCAGCCCGTCGATGTCCTCGGCGCCCACTTGCAGATCAATGGTAAACGGCGTTGCCCGATCCCAGCCCATGCCCCACTCCCGGTCAATTATTCAACCGGGGCAGTGTAACGGAGCTCACGCCGATTGGCGCGCCTGAAGGCTACGGCCCGCCAGCAGTGATAACACGCCATCAATCACTCGGGGGTCAGCCAGGACGCGCTGGTGACCACCGCTTTCGAGGCGCAGCAAACGGCTGTCAAACCAGGATTCGTGGATCAGTTGCGATTCTTTGACCGAGACAAAGTTGTCGTCCTCGGCGTGCACGATCAGGCCAGGCATATCCAGTTGATAGTGAGCGACGTCAAGGGTCGCGGCGCGCATGCCGACGTCCCGCTCGACCTGACGAATGAACGCTGAACGCGCTCTCGGCGGCATCCCCACGTAGCGCGCAAAACCGCGCAACACGCCAAGAATGCGGGCAGGAGCGGCAATGCTGACGAGGGTTTCGGTGCGCAGGCCCAATTGCACCGCGAGCATCGCACTGGCGCCGCCCATGGAGTGGCCGATGACGGCTTGCAATGGCGGCAGTTCGGCAGCGGCTTCAAGCATGGCTCGGGCGAACAGGACGACATTGGCCTCACGTCCCGGCGAGCTGCCGTGGGCCGGACCGTCGAGTGCGACGACGGTGTAGCCAGCGTCGACCAATGCCGTGATCAACGAAGCGAACTGCGTGGGTCGCCCTTCCCAACCGTGCATCAGCAGCACGGTCGGGCCTTGCCCCCAGCGCAGCGCCGATAAACCAAAGCGCAACGTGATCCGTTCGGAATTGGCCAGCAACGGCAATTCCCAATCCCGCAGAGGCAAGGCGCGCGGCGTCATGAACGCCAGACGCATTTTGCTTGCTACCTGTTTCGGTGCAATCCAGCCCAAGGTGCCATTAACGCCACGAATCCACTTCAACGTGTTCATCGCTCTCTCCTCAGGCGTGTTGCCTTCAGGTCAACGCACCGCCGACTTGGCTGCGCGCAGCAATCGATCAGACAAATCTCCAGGGCCAAGCGCTCTTGCGAGTGCCAGACCACCCACCATCAAGGCCACGTCGGCCAGGGCTTTGTCGGTGTCCTCAGGGCTGGACGCCAACTGCGCAATCATCAATTCCAGGTGTTCGTTGAGAGCCAGACGGAACGACTCCGGCAAGCGACCCAACTCACCGATGGACGCCGGAATCGGGCACGCCGCATCGCTGGAATCCCGGTGCTTGCGCGACAGATAGAACGCAGCGACCAGCGCACGGCGTTCTTCACCAGTCAGTTCGGCATCCATATCGGCGATCAAGTCGCGGCGGCGACCCAGTAACTGCTTGAACGCTTCGAGCATCATTGCGTCCTTGCTTTCGAAGTGCGCGTAGAAGCCGCCGACAGTCAGGCCGGCCGCGCCCATCACTTCGCCCACGCTTGGGTCTGCCGGACCACGCTGGATCAGCGCAGCGCTGGCAGCCTTGAGGATGCGTTCGCGGGTTTGAGCTTTTTTATCGTTCATCGTTGCCTCCGAATATTACGACTAGAATATTATTCGCATAATAATATTCTGCAAGTCAAGGATATGACCGCTGGTCTGAAGCACAGTGTAAGGAAAAAGGAGATTTGGCCAAACGCCAGACAAACAAAAGGGCCATTCAATAATTGAATGACCCTTATAAAATCCCGCAGAGCGGGTAATCGTGGCGTCCCCTAGGGGACTCGAACCCCTGTTACCGCCGTGAAAGGGCGGTGTCCTAGGCCACTAGACGAAGGGGACACAAACCTTCTATACAACTGATCAGTGCTGAGATCTGATCGATTCAAGGCCGGTGTGGCCAGACCTTGAACTTGTAAAATTGGTGGAGCTAAGCGGGATCGAACCGCTGACCTCCTGCATGCCATGCAGGCGCTCTCCCAGCTGAGCTATAGCCCCGGATTTTTCGCCTCGCGGCGGAGCGACATTTTGCAACATCGCTTCTGTAAAACTGGCGTCCCCTAGGGGACTCGAACCCCTGTTACCGCCGTGAAAGGGCGGTGTCCTAGGCCACTAGACGAAGGGGACGCAAACCCTTCTATACAACTGATCAACGCTGAGTGTTGATCGCTTCGAAGCCGGTGTGGCCAGGCTTCGAAGTGTAAATTGGTGGAGCTAGACGGGATCGAACCGTCGACCTCTTGCATGCCATGCAAGCGCTCTCCCAGCTGAGCTATAGCCCCTCATCGTTGATGTCATCGCTGAGGACGGGGCGAATCTTAAGGGCGTATCGAAAGCCTGTCAAACTTATTTTTGAAAAATTTCAAAATTTTTCGTCGGCATAACAATCACTTACCGCCCTCCTCCCGAAAATCCGGCACTCGGGATACAGCGCGCCCCTGTAGGAGCTGCCGCAGGCTGCGATCTTTTGACGTTGTCTTTTGAAAACAAGATCAAGAGATCGCAGCCTTCGGCAGCTCCTACAAGGAAAGCAATCAGGCGATAGCGCCCAGCAGCTTTTCCCACTCTTTGTTTTCTTTCTTCGACACGCCGCCCAGCAGGTCAATCGCCTGACGCAGGCGATAACGGGTCAGGTCCGGCCCGAGGATTTCCATCGCGTCGAGCACCGACACCGAACTGGCTTGACCGGTAATCGCGGCAAACATCAGCGGCATGGCATCACGCAGCTTCAGCTCGAGGGATTCGACCACCGCCTGAATCGTCGCGGTGATGTTGTCCTTTTCCCACTGACGCAGGCTTTCCAGCTTCCACAGAATCAGTTGCATCAACTGGCGAACCTGATCGCCCGAAAGCTTTTTCGATTCGAACAGTTTGGCATCCGGATTGACGCCACCGGCAAAGAAGAAGCCGCCCAGCGGAGCAACCTGGCTGAAGGTTTCAACGCGGCCCTGAACGTGCGGCGCGATCTTCATCATGTATTCGGAGTTGAATGCCCACTTCTGCACGCGTGCGGCGAACTCTTCCACTGGCAGGTCACGCAGCCATTGGCCGTTGAGCCACGACAGTTTTTCGATGTCGAAGATCGGCCCGCCGAGGGACACACGCTTGAGGTCGAAGTTGTCGACCATTTCCTGCAGCGAGAACTTCTCGCGCTCGTCCGGCATCGACCAGCCCATGCGGCCGAGGTAGTTGAGCATCGCTTCCGGCATGAAGCCCATGCGCTCGTAGAAGGTCACCGAGGTCGGGTTTTTGCGCTTGGACAGTTTGCTTTTGTCCGGGTTACGCAGCAGCGGCATGTAGCACAGCTCAGGTTGTTCCCAGCCGAAGTATTCGTAAAGCAGGATCAGCTTCGGTGCCGATGGCAGCCACTCTTCGCCGCGCAGTACGTGGGTGATGCCCATCAGGTGGTCGTCGACCACGTTGGCGAGGAAGTACGTCGGCAGGCCGTCGGTCTTCATCAACACTTGCATGTCCATGCGATCCCACGGGATCTCGACGTCACCACGGAGCATGTCTGGCACCACGCAGACGCCTTCGCTCGGCACTTTCATGCGAATCACATGCGGTTCGCCGGCAGCCAGACGGGCCGCGACTTCTTCTTTCGACAGCAGCAGCGCGCGGCCATCGTAGCGTGGGGTTTCGCCGCGAGCCATTTGCTCGGCGCGCATCTGATCGAGTTCTTCAGCGGTGCAGAAGCATGGGAACGCGTGGCCCATGTCGACCAGTTGCTGGCAGTATTTCTGGTAGATGTCGCCACGCTCGCTCTGGCGATACGGGCCGTGCGGGCCACCAACGTCCGGGCCTTCGCTCCAGTCGATACCGAGCCAGCGCAGGGCGTCGAAGATCTGCTGTTCGGACTCGCGGGTCGAACGCAACTGGTCGGTGTCTTCGATGCGCAGGATGAACTCACCGCCATGCTGCTTGGCAAAGCAGTAGTTGAACAATGCGATGTAAGCGGTACCTACGTGGGGGTCCCCGGTAGGCGATGGCGCGATGCGAGTGCGGACGGTGGTCATGGCATGTCTCGAAAAGAATGAAAAGCAAAACAATCAAGCGGCGAATGGTAACAGGCGACACCCGCCCCGCTCCAGCGGGCAGGGCATTTAAGCCAAGTTTGCGGCTGGAACGCCCATAGACCGTGGTGAATGGCCGAATATCAACAGATGGCATTTACCGTTTATCGGCTGTATGCCAGATTCACCTGCTGATAACTTTCCTTACAATTCCTCGACTACAGTTTGCCCATGCCTGCCCAACTCAAGCGTCGCCTGTTTATTTTCCTGCTGCTGGTCCTGTTGATCGCCGGGGGCTTCTTCGCCCATTGGTTTTTCAAGGGACGCTTTTATGAAAGCACTGACAACGCCTATGTCCAGGGCGAAATCACCCGTGTGTCGAGCCAACTGAGCGCACGCATTGACGAAGTGCTGGTGCAGGACAACCAGCATGTGGAAAAAGGCCAGTTGCTGGTGCGCCTGGAGCCCAATGACTTCCGTCTGGCCGTGGATCGCGCCAACGCGGCCCTCGCCACCCGCGAAGCCGAGCGCCTGCAAGCGCAGAGCAAACTCACCCAACAATCGAGCCTGATTGCCGCCAGCGATGCGCAAGTGGCGACCACGCAAGCGACGCTTGGCCGTTCGCAGATGGACTTGTCGCGAGCAGAAACACTGCGCAAACCCGGTTACGTTTCGGAAGAAAGGGTGACCACCCTCTCCGCTGACGCCCACATTGCCCGCTCGCAAGTGGCCAAGGCCCAGGCCGACGCGCAGGGTCAGCGCCAACAGGTCAATGCCCTGAGCGCCGAAATCAAACGCCTCGACGCGCAGATCGCCAACGCCCGCGCCGACCTTGCGCAAGCCGAACTCAACCTCACGCGCAGCGAAATCCACGCGCCGATCAGTGGCCTCGTCGGCCAGCGCGCCGCGCGCAATGGCCAGGTAGTCCAGGCCGGCGCCTATCTGCTGTCGATCGTCCCGGACGAAGACATCTGGGTGCAGGCCAACTTCAAGGAAACCCAGATCGGCCACATGCAACCCGGGCAGAAAGCCGAGCTGACCTTTGATGCCTATGGCGACACGCCGATCGAAGCCCGGGTCGACAGCCTGTTCGCCGCTTCCGGCGCGCAGTTCAGTCTGTTGCCGCCGGACAACGCCACCGGCAACTTCACCAAGGTCGTACAACGGATTCCGGTGAAGCTGACCTTCAAGGCTGATAACCCGCTGCACGGCAAAATCCGTCCGGGCATGTCGGTCACCGCCACCGTGAACATTAAAGACGCCCCAGACGATGGCCGGTGATTCGCTGATCCGCCCCGTCGGCGAACCGACCCGGCGGGACTGGATTGCGGTGATGAGCGTGATGCTCGGCGCCTTTATGGCGGTGCTCGACATCCAGATCACCAACTCTTCGCTCAAGGACATTCAAGGCGCACTGTCTGCGACGCTGGAAGAAGGCTCGTGGATTTCCACCTCTTATCTGGTTGCGGAAATCATCATGATCCCGCTGACTGCCTGGCTGGTGCAGTTGCTCTCGGCGCGGCGGCTGGCGGTGTGGGTGTCGCTGGGTTTTCTGGTGTCATCGCTGCTGTGCTCGATGGCCTGGAGCCTTGAGAGCATGATCGTCTTCCGCGCCATGCAGGGCTTTACCGGCGGCGCGCTGATCCCGCTGGCCTTCACCCTGACCCTGATCAAACTTCCCGAACATCACCGCGCCAAAGGCATGGCGATGTTCGCCATGACTGCGACGTTCGCCCCGTCCATCGGCCCGACGCTGGGCGGCTGGCTCACGGAAAACTGGGGCTGGGAATATATCTTCTACATCAACATCCCGCCGGGCCTGATCATGATCGCCGGGCTGATGTATGGATTGGAGAAGAAGGAAGCGCATTGGGAACTGCTGAAAAGCACCGATTACACCGGCATTCTCACGCTAGGGATTGGCCTCGGCTGCTTGCAGGTTTTTCTCGAAGAAGGTCATCGCAAGGACTGGCTGGAATCGAACCTGATCGTGATGCTGGGCAGTATTGCGCTGGTGAGCCTGATCACCTTTGTCATTGTGCAGATCTCCAAACCCAACCCGCTGATCAACCTCGGCATCCTGCGCAATCGCAACTTCGGCCTGTCGAGTATTTCCAGCCTGGGCATGGGCGTCGGGTTGTACGGCTCGATCTATCTGTTGCCGCTGTATCTGGCGCAGATCCAGAACTACAACGCCCTGCAGATCGGTGAAGTGATCATGTGGATGGGCGTGCCGCAGCTGTTTCTGATTCCGCTGGTGCCGAAACTGATGAAGTTCGTCTCGCCGAAATGGTTGTGCACGATCGGTTTTGGCCTGTTCGGTTTGGCGAGTTTTTCTTCAGGGGTGCTCAACCCGGATTTCGCCGGGCCGCAGTTCAATCAGATCCAGATCATTCGCGCTCTGGGGCAGCCATTGATCATGGTGACCATCTCGCTGATCGCCACGGCGTACATCCTGCCGCAGGACGCCGGTTCGGCGTCGAGCCTGTTCAACATCCTGCGCAACCTCGGCGGCGCCATTGGCATCGCTCTGCTGGCGACATTACTGGATGCGCGGACCAAGACCTATTTCGATTATTTGCGTGAGGCGATTGTACCGACCAACCCGCAGGTGGCCGAGCGACTGGCGTCGATGACCGACCGCTTTGGCAGCGACACGGCGGCGCTGGGCAAGATGAGCGAGATCGTCCATCAGCAGGCGGCGATCATGGCCTACAACGATGCGTTTCATTTTGTCGGGATTGCGCTGGGGATCAGCATGTTGGCGATTCTGTTGACCAAGAAATTACCGCAGGGGCTGAAGGCTGGGGAGTCTCATTAGACCGCGTCGCCTCAATCGCGAGCAGGCTCACTCCTACAGGATTTGTGAACGCCACAGAACCTTGTAGGAGTGAGCCTGCTCGCGATGAGGCCCGGCCAGCCGGCGCAAATCAAACAGCCAGAAGGCGCTCGCGCAATTTGGCAATTTCATCACGCATCTGCGCCGCCGCTTCAAACTCCAGATCCCGCGCCAACTGATACATCTTCTCTTCCAGCGCGCGAATACGCTTGGTGATCTCGCTCGGCGAACGCAGTTCGGCTTCGTACTTGGCGTTTTCCTCAGCGGCTTTGGCCATGCCTTTGCGCTTCTTGCTGCGCGAGCCCGGCACGGTGGCGCCTTCCATGATGTCGGCGACGTCCTTGATCACCCCTCTCGGGGTGATGCCGTTCTCGAGGTTAAAGGCGATCTGCTTGTCGCGCCGACGCTCGGTCTCGCCAATCGCCCGCTCCATCGAACCGGTCATGCGGTCGGCATACAGAATCGCCCGGCCATTGAGGTTCCGCGCGGCGCGGCCAATGGTCTGAATCAGCGAACGCTCGGAACGCAGGAAACCTTCCTTGTCCGCGTCGAGAATCGCCACCAGCGACACTTCCGGCATGTCCAGACCTTCGCGCAACAGGTTGATCCCCACCAGCACGTCGAACGTGCCGAGGCGCAGGTCGCGGATGATCTCGACCCGCTCGACGGTGTCGATGTCCGAGTGCAGATAACGCACGCGCACGCCGTGGTCGGCGAGGTAATCGGTAAGGTCTTCGGCCATGCGCTTGGTCAGCGTGGTCACCAGCACGCGCTCCTCGACTGCCACACGCTTGCTGATTTCCGAGAGCAAATCGTCGACCTGAGTCAGCGCCGGCCGCACTTCAACCTGCGGGTCGACCAGACCGGTCGGCCGTACCACTTGCTCGACCACGCGCCCGGCATGTTCGGCTTCGTAGTTACCCGGTGTCGCCGAAACGAAAATGGTCTGCGGGCTGACCCCTTCCCACTCGTCGAAACGCATTGGCCGGTTGTCCAGCGCCGAGGGCAGACGGAAGCCGTATTCGACCAGCGTCTCTTTACGCGAACGGTCGCCTTTATACATCGCGCCGACTTGCGGCACGCTGACGTGGGATTCGTCGATCACCAGCAAGGCATCGGCCGGCAGGTAATCGTAAAGGGTGGGCGGCGCCGCACCGGCCGGGCGCCCGGACAGGTAGCGCGAGTAGTTTTCGATGCCGTTGCAGTAGCCCAGTTCGAGAATCATCTCCAGGTCGAAACGGGTGCGCTGCTCCAGACGCTGGGCTTCCACCAGTTTGTTGTTGCTGCGCAGGTATTCGAGGCGTTCCTGCAGCTCGACTTTGATGTGTTCGATGGCGTCGAGCAGGGTTTCCCGGGGCGTCACATAGTGGCTCTTCGGGTAGAAGGTGAAACGCGGCATCTTGCGGATGACTTCGCCGGTCAGCGGGTCAAACGCGGAAATGCTCTCGACTTCGTCATCGAACAGTTCGATGCGGATCGCTTCCAGATCGGATTCCGCCGGGTAGATATCGATCACATCGCCACGTACGCGGAACGTTGCGCGGGCAAAATCCATGTCGTTGCGGGTGTATTGCAGGTCGGCCAGACGCCGCAACAGCGCACGCTGATCGAGTTTGTCCCCGCGATCGACGTGCAACACCATCTTCAAATAGGTTTCCGGGCTGCCCAGACCGTAGATGCACGACACCGTGGTGACGATGATCGCGTCCTTGCGCTCAAGCAGCGCTTTGGTCGCCGACAGCCGCATCTGCTCGATGTGGTCATTGATCGACGCGTCCTTCTCGATGAAGGTGTCGGACGACGGCACATAAGCTTCGGGCTGGTAGTAGTCGTAGTAGGAAACGAAGTATTCGACGGCGTTGTTCGGGAAGAACGCCTTGAACTCGCCATACAGCTGCGCGGCCAGGGTCTTGTTCGGTGCCAGTACCAGTGTCGGGCGCTGTATCTGCGAGATGACATTGGCGATGCTGAAGGTCTTGCCCGAACCGGTCACACCGAGCAGCGTCTGGTGCGCCAGCCCGGCTTCGATGCCTTCCACCAATTGGCGAATGGCTTCCGGTTGATCGCCGGCGGGTTCGAAGCGGGTGACGAGCTGGAATTCGGACATATACACCTCTGGATCGCGGGGCTCCGAGCAGAGCGGAGCACCACGGGGACGACCGCAAACGACCGATGTCGCGCAAGAAAAAACCTGGATTGTGCTCAATGTGGTGGCGATTGCCTGTCCTTTCAAGGCAAACGTCCTGCATCAGGTAAAGACTCTGACACGGCCAAGCGACTAACGGTCGAGAAATAATCGGAAAAACTTGGCCTGAAAGCCCAATCGCCTGTCGCCATTGCTCAGTGATGGCCTCTATACTAGCTCCCCGTTTGTGCACCGCTCTAGTGCAATCGGCTGGAGCGCGACACGTCCCTCCACTCTCCATTCAGAGCCGCCGTAATAATGAGCCTGTTCTCCGCTGTCGAAATGGCACCCCGCGATCCAATCCTGGGCCTCAACGAAGCATTCAACGCCGATACCCGGACCGACAAGGTCAACCTGGGCGTGGGTGTTTACTGCAACGAAGAGGGGCGAATTCCCCTGCTGCGCGCCGTGATCGAAGCTGAAACCGTTCGCGCTGCTCAGCACGCTTCCCGTGGCTATCTGCCGATCGACGGCATCGCCGCCTACGATCAGGCGGTGCAAAAGCTGCTGTTCGGTAACGACTCGCCGTTGATCAGCGCTGGTCGCGTCATCACCACTCAGGCCGTCGGCGGGACCGGCGCACTGAAAATCGGTGCCGACTTCCTCAAGCAACTGCTGCCGAACGCCGTTGTAGCGATCAGCGACCCGAGCTGGGAAAACCACCGCGCGCTGTTCGAAACTGCCGGTTTCCCGGTGCAGAACTACCGCTACTACGACGCCGCCACCCACGATGTGAACCGTGCCGGCCTGCTCGAAGACCTCAACGCCCTGCCGAACGGCTCGATCGTTGTCCTCCACGCTTGCTGCCACAACCCGACCGGCGTCGACCTGAGCCCGGCGGACTGGAACAACGTGCTGGAAGCGGTCAAGGCCAAAGGTCACGTGCCGTTCCTCGATATGGCTTACCAGGGTTTCGGCGACGGCATCGACGAAGACGCCGCTGCTGTGCGCCTATTCGCTGAATCGGGCCTGACTTTCTTCGTTTCGAGCTCGTTCTCCAAGTCGTTCTCGCTGTACGGCGAGCGCGTTGGCGCCCTGTCGATCATCAGCGAGTCGAAAGAAGAAAGCGCACGCGTGCTGTCGCAGGTCAAACGAGTGATCCGCACCAACTACTCCAACCCGCCGACCCACGGCGCAAGCATCGTCGCCGCTGTGCTGAACAGCCCGGAACTGCGCGCACAATGGGAAGCCGAGCTGGCGGAAATGCGTCTGCGCATTCGCGGCATGCGTGAGCAAATGGTCAACCTGCTGGCAGAGAAAGCACCGGGCCGCGACTTCAGCTTCGTCGGTCGTCAGCGTGGCATGTTCTCCTACTCCGGCCTGACCACTGAACAGGTGCATCGCCTGCGCAACGAGTTCGGCATCTACGCGCTGGACACCGGCCGTATCTGCGTGGCTGCGCTGAACCAGAGCAACATCAAGGCTGTGACAGACGCGATCGTTCAGGTCATCTGATTTCGCTGCGTGATGAAAAACGGGAAGCCTGAGGGCTTCCCGTTTTTTATTTGTCCGAGGAAATGCAACATTCCCTCTAAACTGCACACAAATCCCATTGTAGGAGTGAGCCTGCTCGCGATAGCGGTGTGTCAAGCAATCATGCTTCGGCTGACAGGACGCTATCGCGAGCAGGCTCACTCCTACAGGGTTTTGTGTTAATCCGAGAGTTTTGTGAGAAACCAAATGAAAAACGACAACCTGCGCGCCGACCGTGACGACCTGGATGATTTCATCCCCCGCGCTTCGGCCAAACGTGAAAAAAGTCTGGTGCTGCAAGTTGCCGCTGGCGTCTTCCTGGGGGGACTGGTTCTGTGGCTGGTGCAACTGGCGGCGACTGCGGCCTACGCCAAACTGATGCTGGGCACCATCACCTTCGGCAGCTAAGCCAGTTCGCTCGCTCGCTGACTGGCGGCATCGTCATAAGCGACGTAGAGCGATTCGGCGATCTGACTCTTGATTGCCTTGGTGCTTTCAAGACCGAGAACAAACCCTTCAGCTTTGCCGCCCGCGCGGTTCAGCTCTTCAGCCGTGCTGGCCTGAGTGATTGCATCGAAGAGTTTTTCGGCGTGTGGGCCGACGCCTTTGGGCAGGCTGATCTGCGCGATGCTCATGCGAGCACCGCGCTGTTGCGATATTTACAGATTGAGTGATTCATGGCGCGTACCTTTTCGGCGAATGGCCGGCAGCGCGTGTGACCACTTCCGGGCAGCCATGGTAGACCTCTGATGCGGTTCTGGTAACCGCCAATCGCGGATAAACCACCGCCCGTCCCGCAGAATCACTTATTTTCATAACCGATGCTTGACTTCTCTTTTTGAATCAGTAACATACGCACCAATTCCGCAATAGCTCAGTTGGTAGAGCAAATGACTGTTAATCATTGGGTCCCTGGTTCGAGTCCAGGTTGTGGAGCCAAATAGCAAAGCCCCTGAATCGAAAGATTCAGGGGCTTTTTTGTGGGCGCTTGAAAAGATCACAGAACACCGATCCCTGTAGGAGTTGCCGAAGGCTGCGCTCTTTTGATCTCGAAATGAAAAAGGGCCGATCTGTTTAACAGGTCGGCCCTTTTCTATTCATCTGCAGCGGTCAGACATGCTCGCTGCTTTTCACCTGCGCCTTCGGCGCGCCATGCCCGTGGTCGTGATCATCAGGTTCGATCACCGGCACTTCATTGCCATCGCAGTCACGCAGTTTACCTTCGCTGAAGTAATCACCTTCGCGCAATGCCGCCAAGTCACGGAAGCGCAGGGTGCGCTCATCCGCTGCGGCAAACACCGACTGCTGATCCGAGTTACCGGTGGTGAAGTGGTTGAACGCCAGGTTCAACAGGATCGCCATGATCGCCGACGAACTGATGCCCGAATGGAAAATGGTCGCGAACCAGCTCGGGAAGTGATCGTAGAAGTTCGGCGCCGCAATCGGGATCATGCCGAAGCCGATCGAGGTGGCGACGATGATCAGATTGACGTTGTTGCGGTAATCAACCTTCGACAACGTGCGAATCCCGCTTGCCGCCACAGTGCCGAACAGCACGATACCGGCGCCGCCGAGTACCGACGTCGGCACTGCCGCGATCACCCGGCCCATGAACGGCAGCAGACCGAGAATCACCAGAAAGATACCGCCCGTGGCCACCACATAACGGCTCTTGATCCCGGTAACCGCCACCAGCCCGACGTTCTGGGCGAAGGCGCTCTGCGTGAACGAACCGAGAATCGGTGCAAACAGACTCGACAGCATGTCCGCACGCAGACCGTTGCCCAGACGTTTGGAATCGACCTTGGTGCCAATGATTTCACCGACCGCCAGAATGTCTGCCGACGTTTCCACCAGCGTTACCATGATCACGATGCACATCGACAGGATGGCGGCGATGTGGAAGGTCGGCATACCGAAGTGGAACGGCGTCGGGAAGCCGAACATTGGCCCCTGAGTGACACCGGAGAAGTCGGCCATGCCAAACACCACCGCGATGAGCGTGCCGATCACCATCGCCAACAGGATCGACAGACGCGAGATGGTTGAACTGCCGATCTTGCTCAGCACCAGCACCAGCAACAAGGTCACCGCCGCCAGCCCGATATTTTGCATGCTGCCAAAGTCCGGCGCATGGCTATTGCCGCCCATGGCCCAGCGAGCGGCCACCGGCATCAACGTCAGGCCAATGGTAGTGATCACAATGCCAGTGACCAAGGGAGGGAAGAACTTGGTGATTTTCGAGAACACCGGGGTAATCAGTAAACCGATCAATGAGGCCGCCATCACCGCGCCCAGCACCGACTGGAAGCCACCCTCCCCGCCACTGCTGACGATCGCGACCATGGTCGCAACGCCGGCGAACGACACACCCTGTACCAGCGGCAACTGACAGCCAAAAAACGGTAGACCCAGGGTTTGCAGCAACGTCGCCAGCCCCCCCGCAAACAATGAAGCAGCAATCAACAAACCAATGTCAGCCGGCGACAGCCCGGCAGCCTGACCGATGATCAGTGGCACCGCGACGATACCGCCATACATGGTCAGAACATGTTGCAGGCCGTAAGCCATATTCGCGCCGACCCCGAGATTCTCGTCCTCGGGCCGTTGGTGTGAAACATGGGGCGTTTTCATGGTGGGGGGTTCCCTGGTTTTTGTTATGCGCACACTGTATTCAATACTCGGGACAAATGTCCATAGAGTTGTA
Organism: Pseudomonas sp. TH06; assembly: GCF_016651305.1. Classification (GTDB taxonomy): domain Bacteria; phylum Pseudomonadota; class Gammaproteobacteria; order Pseudomonadales; family Pseudomonadaceae; genus Aquipseudomonas. Next base: position 388,961 of record NZ_JAEKEC010000003.1, read on the forward strand.
TACAACTTATCAGTCACATAATGGATAGGTAGCCACCCAACCTTCTACCCCGGTGCTTCCATCGCCCACAAATCCGGCAACACATCCCTCTCTGTCTGCCGTCCATGCACAACTAGGCTGAAGTGCTCATGGCGACCGACGGTGCCGTCGCGCTGCTTTTTATACATATAAAGTATGCATAATGAAGTCATTCGACATTCAGTACGACAAAAGCAAGAACGCAGCCAACAAACTCAAGCACAAAGGGCTGAGCCTCGCCGAAACGGAATCGGTCTTCCACGACGAACGCGCGCTCACGATTGAGGACAACGACCATGACGAACAACGCTGGATCACCCTCGGCCTCGATGGCAAAGGACGCTTATTGGTCGTTGCGTACAGTTACCGCGAAGTGAATGTCGTTCGAGTTATTTCCGCACGTCTCGCCACACCGAGCGAACGTCACGAATATTTTCAGGAGGCTTGATCGATGAAAGACGAATATGACTTTTCTCAAGGCAAACGCGGTGCAGTGGCGTCAAACAAAGGCAAAACCCGCATCACCATCATGCTGGACGACGCAGTCATCGAAGCCGCACGCACGCAAGCCGAGAACGAAGGGTTCGGTTATCAGACGGTGATCAACAACACCCTGCGCCATGCCCTGCTCAATACCGGCAAACCGGAACAGGTCGACTCAACTGCCCATTCCGGTCAATTCAAGCAAGGCATTACTGCCACCGACCTGAAGAGCCTGGAAAGAAAACTCTCGGCAGCCATCGGTGAGATCCGCCGGGTTCTCGAACCCGAGGCCAAACCGTAGGCTTCAGGCCGGCACGATCAGTCGTTCAAACGCGCGGCGTACTGACGGCTGGTCCGGAACGTGCAGATCGAACTCCGTAGTCAGCACATCGATCAGCTCATCGATGCTGGTCAATTCACGCCGCTCGCTATCAGCGCCCATGCGATGGATGGCAAAGCTGCCGTTGTTCAAGGTCTTGCGCCAGCCATCACCGGTGCGCGCAACCATCAGGCGCTGAGCGAAAGGCGAATCGGGGTGCGTTGAGACGTACCAGTTGCCGATGGTGTAATCGATGTCTTCCTGGCGTTGCAGATCGAACAGGTACATCGAGCGCCATTCTCCGGCCACTTTGGCGCGCAACATGTAGCCATCGGCTTGTTTTTCGATGCGATAGGGTTCGTGCGGAGTGGCTTGCTCGGCCTCGGTATCGAGGACCAGCGGTGCCGTCGGCACCATGCCGCCGAAGCCGACGTCGGTGATGTAGCGCACGCCATCAAGGGTGACCAGACTCAAGCGGTGAGTCCGCGCCGTCCAGGTGCCTTCAGGCTGATTCATGACCACGCGACCGCTGATGGCCTGCGCGTCGAAGCCCAATTCCAGCAGCAAGGTGAAATACAGATTATTGAGCTCGTAGCAGTAACCGCCACGGCCATCGTGCAGGACTTTCTGCTCGATCGAGGCCAGATCGATCGGCACTGGCGCGCCGCTGATAGTCGACAGGTTTTCGAAAGGAAAGGCGCCGGTATGGCGCAACTGCAACTGGCGTAACGTTTCCAGGGTCGGTGCTGGCGGTGCGTCGAAACCCAGGCGTTGCAGGTACAGCTTCAGATTCGTCAGGCGTGGCTCACTCATTGCTCGGTCCTTATGCATGGGGCCGCAGATCACTGCGTTGATGGTCGCCATGTATACGGGATCAGGCGCTATTTTCGACAATTGATTTCACCAATCGCCCCTAGCGTTTTTTCCTTGAACCGATACGAATCCAAGTCGGCGCATGATCGCTGGCGTGCGGTTCGTTGCGCACCCAGGCGTCTACGCCGGCCTCGTGCAAATACGGACTCAGGGCTGGATTGAGCAGCAGATGGTCGATGCGCAGGCCGGAATTGCTTTGCCAGTGTTGGCGGAAATAATCCCAGAAGGTGTAGAGGCGGTCTTCGGGATACAGATGCCGCAGCGAATCGGTCCAGCCCTGGTCCAGCAATCGTTGATAACACTCGCGGCTTTCGGGTTGCAGCAGCGCATCCCTGAGCCATGAACGGGTGTTGTAGATATCCATGTCAGTGGGCACCACGTTGTAATCGCCGGCCAACACCACCGGGTGATCGCTGGCTTGCAGGTCCTTTGCATAACTGATCAACCGCTCGAACCACGCCAGTTTGTAGTCGAATTTCGGCCCCGGCTGCGGGTTGCCGTTGGGCAGGTACAGGCAACCAACCAGCACACCGTGCACCGCCGCTTCCAGGTAACGGCTGTGCTTGTCATCGGGATCGCCCGGCAAGCCGCGCCGGCTCTCCAGCGGTTGCGCGTCACGGGCAAGAATCGCCACACCATTCCATGAAGCCTGGCCGTGCCAGATCGCGCCATAACCGGCGGCCTCCAGCTCGGCAGCGGGAAAGGCGCTGTCCAGCGATTTCAGCTCTTGCAGACAGACGATGTCCGGTTGCTCGCGCTTGAGCCACTCCAGCAGATTCGGCAGCCGTGCGCGCAGGCCATTGACGTTGAACGTGGCGATTCGCAGGTTTTTCATCGGCTGAGGCTCCTGCCCGTAGCATGTGAAAATTGTGACCTTGCGATCACTGTGCTGGTTGCATCGGATATGGCTGCTACGGCGTAATAGGCGCTCGCCTTTGCCCGAACTGTCGAGAGCTGTATCCCATGCACACCACACTGCAAGGCCAGGGCATCGTCCTGCGCCCGCTTCAATATTCGGACGCCGAAGCGCTGGTCCGCGCAGCCGCTGACGGCGAGTTGTGGAACCTCACCGTGACCGTCGTACCGTCCGCGACAACCGTCGACAGCTACCTGAAAAAAGCCCTCGACGGGCGTGATGCCGGCACGATGTTGCCGTTTGCAATCACCTTGAAGGACAGCGGCGAAGTGATCGGATCGACGCGTTTCTGGAAGATCGACCCGCTCAATCGCAAACTGGAAATCGGCAGCAGCTGGATCTCGGCGAGCTGGCAGAAATCCTTCGTCAACACCGAAGCCAAATACTTGATGCTGCGCCACGCGTTTGAAGTGTTGAATTGCGTGCGCGTGCAGTTCACCACCGACGAGAACAACCAGAAGTCACGCAACGCAATCCTGCGCCTCGGCGCGCAGCAGGAAGGCATCGTCCGCCACGAACGGATCATGCCGGACGGGCGCAAGCGCAACTCGGTACGGTTCAGCATCATCGACGACGAATGGCCGCAAGTGCGCTTGCACCTGGAACAGAAACTCGCCGGCTACAGCGCATAAGGCTCAGGCGCGATTGCGCAGCCATTGCAGGAAGCCTTTTTTCGCCACCACCACCGGCACTTCCTCGGTCAGGGATTGCGCCTTGTGCAAGCGGTAGTCGAGCAAGGCTTTCATCGCATCGTTAATGTCGTGACGGGCGTCGAGGCACGGTTTGAGGTACGTCTTCTCGATGCGGTACAGGGCGCAGAAGGTTTTCGCGGCAAACTTCGCCGGCACCGAGGAATCGGAAAGAATGCCCGCCTCGCCGATGACTTCGCCGGGGCCCATGCGTCCGGACTCGAACGGTGCGCCATGGCGGGTCAACGTCACCGTGACCACACCCGACTCAATAATGAACAAGTGATCGCTGACCTCCCCCGCCTCAAGGATTGTCTCGCCAGCCCGGAAGGTTTGCAGGGTCATGTTCTGGCTGAACGTGTCTTTCTCTTCCTGGCGCAGGGTCGAGAAAATCGGCGAACTGTCGAGCAACGCCCGTGGCCGCGACAGGTTGGTCGGTGCACTGCTTTCTTCACTCGACAGCAGATTGACCCCGGACGCCTGCAAGTGCCGATACGCCAGATCGAACAGCTGATTGCGTACTACTCGCTTCTCGCCCATCGAGGCGACGAAACCACTGATCTCATACTCCGCCCCCGTGCTGCCGGAGCTTTTCAGCGCGACGCTCGGCGCTGGTGTGTCGAGCAGTTGCCGACAGCCCTGCATCGCCCGTTCCAGTGCATCGATCACCGAGTTGGGCCGCGCGTGCGGGCTGACCTGCACGCTGACCGCGACGCCGAACATGTTGCTCGGCCGACTGAAGTTGATGATCTTGGCCTTGGCTGCCAGCGAGTTGGGAATCACTGCCATGCTGCCCTGACTGGTTTGCAGACGCGTGGCGCGCCAATCGATGTCGGTGACCCGCCCCTCGGTGCCGTCGATGGATATCCAGTCATCCAGTTGATAAGGCTTGGTGGTGTTGAGGACGATCCCGGAAAACACGTCGCTCAAGGTGCTCTGCAAGGCCAGGCCGACGATGATGGCCAGTGCACCGGACGTTGCCAGCACGCCTTTGACCGGCAGATCCAGCACATAAGCCAGTGCCGCAATGATCGCAATAAGGAAAATCACCGCGCCAAGCAAGTCCTGCAACAGCCGCCCGGTGTGGCCGACCCGCTGCATCATCACCGCGCCAATCAACACCGTCAGGGTGCGCGCACCGAACAGCCACCAGCCGATCTGCAACCCGGTCGCCGCCAGGTGCAATGGCACATTATCGGCCCACGGCGCAGGCTCCATCGGGTTGAGCCCTTCGTTGAACAGCAGCACGCTGAACAGGCTGAAAATCAGCACCCGCACCAGCAGTTTCCACTCACTGCCATGGGAGCTGATCAGACGCCACAGACCCAGATCGAGGAGGATCAGGACCAACGCGCAAAACAGGGGATGTTCAGTCAGCAGAGACAGCATCAAACAACTCCGACGAGGGCCAATCGCGAGAAGATCGCACAGATTGGGTCAGTGTAGGAGCAATTGATTTCAGAGGATGAACCCCCTCTCACTGGCAACAAAAAAACTGTAGGAGCTGCCGCAGGCTGCGATCTTTTGATTTTTAAAAACAAAGTCAAAAGATCGCAGCCTTCGGCAGCTCCTACAGGGGTTTGTATTAGCCGTGCATCCGGCCAAAGCGCCCGGACTGGAAGTCGGCGAACGCCTGGTGGATTTCCTGCTCGGTGTTCATCACGAACGGCCCGTGACCGACGATCGGTTCATCGATCGGCTCGCCACTGAGCAGCAGCACAACCGCATCCTGACTGGCTTCGAGGGTGAGTTGCCGACCATCGCGTTCGAACAACGCCAGTTGCCCTTGCTCCGCCGATTCCTTTCCATTGATCTGCACCGAGCCCTTGAGCACCACCAGTGCAGTGTTACGCCCTTCGTGCAGATCCAGCGTCAGCAACTTGCCGGCGTTCAGACGCAGATCCCACACATCGATTGGCGTGAAGGTTCGCGAGGGGCCTTTGTGGCCATCGAACTCACCGGCGATCAAACGCAGGCTGCCGGCGTTGTCCTTGAGCGCAATGCTCGGAATATCGCCATCGAGGATCGTCTGGTAACCCGGCGCGGCCATTTTGTCCTTGGCCGGCAGGTTGACCCACAACTGGACCATTTCCAGTTTGCCGCCGGTTCGGGCGAAGTTTTCCGAATGGAATTCCTCATGGAGGATGCCTGAAGCGGCGGTCATCCACTGCACATCGCCAGGGCCAATGGTGCCGCCACTGCCGGTGGAATCTCGATGCTGCACTTCGCCGTCATAAACAATCGTCACGGTTTCAAAACCACGGTGTGGATGTTGACCCACGCCGCGCCGTTCGGTGGTCGGCGTGAATTCGGCAGGCCCGGCGTGATCGAGCAGCAGGAATGGGCTGATGTGTTTGCCCAGGTTGTCGTAGGAAAACAGCGTGCGTACCGGAAAACCATCGCCGACCCAATGGCCGCGAGGGCTGGTGTAGATACCGATGATGTTTTTCATGGTGGACTCCAAATCAGTGAGTGACGCAATGGATTAAGCTTAAATCCATGACGATCAATGCACTAGATGGCAAAAATCACCCTCAGCGTTCCATGAGGAGAACAGTCATTCCCGACCCTACATGAGTTCCGGAATGATTCATGACCAGAGGTCAAAGGTGCTTTGTCCCACCGACGGTTTTTCCCATGGATACAGACGCGGATACTCCTGCCCATTCCCACTGCAACCCTGGAGTCCTGCATGTCTGTCCCCGCTTTCGGTCTTGGTACGTTTCGCTTGCAAGGTCAGGTGGTCATCGATTCGGTGAGCACCGCCCTTGAGCTCGGCTATCGGGTCATCGACACCGCACAGATCTACGAAAACGAGGCCGATGTCGGCCAGGCTATCGCCGCCAGTGGTATCCCCCGCGAAGAATTGTTCATCACCAGCAAGATCTGGATCGCCAATTTTGCCGGCGATCGCTTGATCGACAGCCTCAAGGAGAGCCTGCAAAAACTGCAGACCGACTATCTCGACCTGACGCTGATCCACTGGCCATCGCCGGACGATCAGGTGCCTGTCGAAGAGTTCATGAGCGCGCTGCTGGAGGCCAAGCGTCTGGGCCTGACCCGACAGATCGGCATTTCCAACTTCACCATCGACTTGATGAAACAGGCGATTGCTGTCGTGGGAGCCGAGCATATCGCGACCAACCAGATCGAACTGCACCCATACCTGCAAAACCGCAAAGTGGTGGAATTCGCCAAGAGCCAGGGCATCCACATCACTTCTTACATGACCCTCGCTTACGGCGAAGTGCTGAAGGATCCACTGATCCAGCAGATCGCCGAACGCCTGCACGCCACCCCGGCGCAAGTCACTCTCGCCTGGGCCATGCAATCGGGTTATGCGGTGATTCCATCGTCGACCCGGCGCGCCAACCTGCAAAGCAACCTCGGCGCCACGGCACTGACGCTGAGCGAGGCCGACATGGCGCAAATCGCCACGCTGGATCGCGGCCATCGCCTGACCAGCCCGAAAGACATTGCGCCTGTCTGGGACTGACGGTTCAGTCCTGAAGGCGCTGCGCGAGGCCCTGCATGGCCTCGCGCAGCGCATCGATCGCCATCCCCATGGTCCCAGCTTCAGCCTCAGCCTCGCGGCAGGCCTGCTCCAGATCAGCGCAGGCCGATACCAGCCGCGCCGCGCCGACCATCTGCGCCCCGCCCTTGATATGGTGGGCCAGCTCGCGCAACCCTTCGCGGTCATGCTCATGGTGCAGATTGTCCAGTCGCTGCAGATCATGGTGCAGGCTGCTCAGCACTTCCCCGCGCAGATGCTCGATCAGTGAGTGATTGCTGCCCGCCATTTGTTCCAGCGTACTCAGATCAATTTCTGTCAGTGGATCTTCCTCGATCGGCTCGACCTCTATGTCGCAACGACTGGCGCCATTCAACGCCTGCTGCAAATCGTGCAAGCGAATCGGTTTGAACAGGCATTCGTCCATGCCGGCTTCGAGACAACGCAGCTTTTCTTCAACCTGTGCGTTGGCGGTAAACCCGAGGATCAGACAAGGTGCCTGCCCGCTCGCAGCCTCTTCCTCACGAATGGCCACAGCCAGTTCGTAGCCATTGCGCCGGGGCATGTTGCAGTCGGTGATCACCACATCGAACGGCTGTGCCCGCCAACGCTCCAGCCCTGCATGACCGTCCTCGGTATCAACCGTGCGGTGGCCGAGTTCACTTAACTGCCAGCAGAGCAACAAACGGTTAACCGGATGGTCGTCGACCACCAGAACGCTCAGTGAGCATCCGCCAGCGTCCGGTGTTGCAACGGGCGCAGGTGCTTGCGCGAGTGCGGCCAGCAGCGGCAGTTCGAGACTGACTTCGACTTGCGTTCCGTGACCTGGCTCGCTGTCCAGGCGCAACGCACCGCCCATCATTTCGCAGAGACTGCGACTGATCACCAGGCCCAGCCCGGCGCCGCTGCGCAGCGGTTGCGCGGTATTGCTCGCTTGCACGAACGGACTGAACAAGCGCTGCCGATCCTGCGCGCTGATGCCTATTCCGCTGTCCTCGATGAAAACCTTCACCGCCACGCGCTCGGCGCAGGTCACCGTCAGCGCAAGTCGCAGACTCACCTCGCCCTGTTCAGTGAACTTGATGGCGTTGCTCAGCAGGTTCGATAGCACCTGCTTGAAGCGCGTCGGATCAATCAACACATCGACGTCGCTGCATGCATCGAGCTCGATGTGCCACAGCAGGCGCTTCTGCCGCGCCAGTCCCTCGAACACCCGGCAGACCGACACCACCAGTTCACGCAGATTGACCCGTTCAGGGGCCAGGGACAGATGCCCGGTTTCAATCCGTGCGATGTCAAGAATGTCGCCGATCAATGCCAGCAATTGTTGCCCGGCGTTGGAGGCCACTTGAATCGCCAGACGATCGGTCACGCCCTCCTCGGCCCGTTTCAAGGCCAGTTCGAGCATGCCGATCAACGCATTCATCGGTGTGCGGATTTCATGGCTCATGGTCGCCAGAAACGTGGTCTTGGCCCGGTTGGCGTCATCTGCCGCTTCCTTGGCTTGCTGCAATTGCTGCAACCACTGCTGACGCTGACGGATCTGCCAGCGCTGAAATCCGATCCAGCCCAGCGCCAGCACCAGCAAGCCCGCCGCACCGGCAAATCCGAGGATTATCTCGCGGCGATGACGCAGCCAGTAGCTGTCATCGACCACCACATCATGGCTCCAGCGTTCAACCAATTCGTCCATCTGCTGCGGAGCGATGCTCAGCAGGGCCTTGTTCAGGATCGAATTCAACGCTGCAGCCTGCGGCGCAGTGGCCAGTGCAATACGTGCCGGTTGATCACCGACGGTGCTGATGATGCGCAAACGCTCGCGGTAAAGACGGGCGATCAGGTAACGCGCCACCAGCAATGAGCTTACGGTGGCGTCAGCCTGTCCCTTGGCAACCATTGCCATGCCTTCGGCGGGGCTCGCGACTTCGATGAAGCGTATTCGCGGTAGGCGCTGCTGCAGGTATTCGCGCAACGGGTGACCGCGATAAATGGCCAGGCGTTTGCCCGCCAGATCGTCAAGATTGCGTGGGCTCTGCGCAGTCGTTGCACCGACCAGCACGAACGGATTGTTCAGATAGGCGCGGGTGAATTGCAGTTCGCTTTCCCGCTCACTGCTGGGTGTCACCACGGGCAGCACATCCAGTTCACCGGCCTGCAACTGCACAATCTGGCGATCCAGTGAGACGCCACGGACGATGTCGAAATTCAATCCGCTGCGTTGACTGATCAGGCTCAGCAGTTGCGCCGACAACCCGCTGAATCGGCCATCGGCATCAAAAAAAGTCAGCGGTGCGAAGTCTTCGATGCCGCCCACGCGCACCACCGGATGTTGATCCAGCCAATGCTGTTCGGCGGCACTCAATTGCACCCGTGCCTGCCCGGCCATTTCGGCAGGTCCGGCACTCCAGCGCAGCTCTATGCGGTGTCGCTGGCTCATGGGAATGCTGGCCAACGCCTTGTCGACAAGGCGTTTGAGGCGCGCCTCGCTCCGCAACATCGCAAAGCCGAACGCGTTGGCATCAAGCCCTGCCGGTCCCGCCAGATGCAAGTCGTTGCGATAATTGGTGTTGATCAAATAGTTGGCACTGATGAAGTCACCCAGGTACACGTCATCGGCGCCGAATGCCACAGCGCCGAGAGCGTCCATCGCCGAGGGGTAACGTTGCACGCTCGCCTCGGGGTAGAACGCCTGCACGGTCGCCAGTGGCAGATAATCCTCGACCATGGCTACGCGCTTGCCCGCTAGGTTCGCGGGCAAGGTTTCATCGAGCCTCGTCACCAGCATCGGCTGATCTTCAGCGTAGGCGCGGGACAGAATGAACGCGGGATCGGCTGTCTCGAAACTGTTCGACGTTCCCAACAGATCGAGGTCGCCACGCTTGAGTGCCGCCATCACCAAATCCCGGTTGGCAAAGCGCCGCACTTCAATACCGGTGCCGAGCAGTTGCGCCAGAAGGTCAGCGTAATCGGCCGTGAGCCCTTCCAGCTCATGCTGATTGCGGGTGATCTCGAAAGGTGGGTAATCGGGCCCGGAAATGCCCATGCGCAATAGCGGATGCTGGCGCAGCCATTGCCGATCCTGTTCGTCCAGACGAACCTTGATATTTTCCACGCTGGCGCGGGTCAGCACCTCCAGCACCTGTGGCGCTTCATTGGCCCAACAAGAAACCACGAGGCTCAGCCACAACCCGCAAACCTGAACGCCGCGGATCATGACCGGCCGCTCAGATCAAATGATTGCGCTTGGCGAAATCGCGCAAGTGCACCGCTGAACTCACCCCGAGCTTCTTCATCAGACGGGTTTTGTAGGTACTGATGGTCTTGTGGCTCAGGTGCATCTCCTCGGCAATCGCCTTGTTGGCCTTGCCCTGGCCCAGTTGCTCGAAAATGTTCAATTCGCGATCGGAGAGCTGGTCGATCATTTGCTTTTCCGTGGTTTGCACGGCATTCAACGTGCTGACGTTGTCCGGCATCGCGGAAAAATAGGTGTAACCCGACATCACCGCCTGAATGGCTTTGTGCAGTTGTGCCAACTGATTGGTTTTGGTCACGTAGCCCATTGCCCCGGCGCGCAGGCAGCGCTCCTGGTAAAACAGGGGATCGTGGGAACTGAACACGAGGATGCGACAGTCAAAGTCGTTGACTCTGATGCGGGTCAGAACTTCCAGGCCATCAAGTGTCGGCAAACGCAGATCGAGCACCACCAGCCGGGGATTGTGCTCGCGGATCAGTTGCAAGACCTCGTTGCCATTGGACGTCTCATGGATTTCCTTGAAACCCTCCGCTTGCAGCACGAGACGTATGGCGGCACGCACCACCGGATGATCGTCGACGATCAGCGCTGACTTCATGACCACTCCCAGGGCAGACTCTGACGATTAGGCCACCGGCGTGGATTGATCCGGACTCAGTGGCTGCGCAGAGACTGTTACATGGAACGGGAAGGGATTCACCTGTCAGATCTGACAGTTGCGGTCAGCGCACTTCTATGCATACGCCCGGCGTTGTACGGTTTGCTCGGGCTTCCACTGCGCAACGTCGACGTGAGCCATCAAGTGCCTGATTGCCTGTTCATTGGGCAACGGCGCATGACTGATCAGCACATTGTCCTGAGCGAAAGCTGAAAACACCTGCAGAGGCGCCGAAGGTTCGTTGTAGATCAACGCATGACGCACCTGCGGGTTATCGAGGAAAAACCCCAGCAGATCCAGCGAACCTGCCGCCAGGCCCGCGTCAATGACCACGACATCGAACGGTTCGCAACCATAGTCCACCAGCGTCAGCAGCTCGGCGAGGTTCTGCACCGGGGCCACGCGGTAATAGTCGAGACCGTTGAACAGGCGCTCGATTTTCATCCGGTGAAAATGCTGGGGGTCCGCGATCAGGATACGCAGGGCTTTGTTGATCATGCTCAATCTCCAGAGGGACAGGGTTCTGAGTGCGGCAAGACTACGCAAGCTCAACGGCAGGTTCTGTAGGACTTTTCCTAAAAAGCTGATCGATCTTCCGAGACCCGACGGGCACTGCGCTGTTGCAGCCAATGCAACAAATCGCTCCCGGCCATCGGTCGTGCGTACCAGTAGCCCTGCCCCTGCGTGCAGCCCAGCGCGAGCAATTCACGACGCTGCGCATCGGTTTCGATGCCTTCGATGACCACGGCCATGCCGAGGGTTTCGCCGAGCGCCAGGGTGCTGCTGATCGCCGCCCGGCAACGCGGTTCGTGCTCAAGGTTGCGCACGAAGTCGGCGTCGAGTTTGATTTCGTTGAACGGCAGCTGACACAAGCGTTGCAACGAAGAAAACCCTGCGCCGAAGTCGTCGATCGACAAACGGCAGCCCATCATGCGCAGGCGCACCAGGTTTTCGAAGCTGGCGGCCGGTGCTTCCAACAAGCCGCTTTCGGTCAGTTCAAACGTGAGGCCGGAGCCTTGCGCGGCATGGCGCGAAAGAATGTTTTTGAGGGAGGCCGTCAGCTCTGCGCTGGCTAACTGCACGGCTTGCAGATTGAACGCCAGGTTCAAGACGAAACCCTGCGCGCGGGCGCTTCGCTGCACCTTGAGGGCTTGATCGAGTTGCAAAAACAGCAGCTCGTCGAGCAAGCCACAGCGTTCCAGTACCGGTACGAACAGCGCAGGTGCGATGATTCCGCGAGTCGGATGCAGCCAGCGACAGAGCACTTCCACCCCACAGATTTCACCGCTGCGCAGGTTGAATTTTGGCTGATACCAGGCGTGCAATTGCCCATCCGCCAGAGCCCGGCGCACCGACTCCTCGCTGGCCATAGCGACCGTCGTCGGCGGGCATTCGCCGATGCTTGAGCCGCTGACAAATCTGTTCAGCAGATCGGCCAGGACTTGCGCATGCAACGGTTTGCCGACATCACCCAACAGGTCCAGACCGAGCAGCCTGACCATTTGGTGCACCGCAAGGCGCAAATCGGCGGACAACGAACTGCTGATGATGATCGACTTCACTTGCCCGGAAGCGCCCACCCGTTGGAGGAATTCCAGGCCGTCCATGCCCTCCATTTGCAAATCGCACAGCGCAATGTCGACGCTGCCGATTTCATCCAGCAGCGCCAGCGCCTGTGCACCATCGCTGGCTTCGAACACCTCGTGGCAACCCAGGCTTTGCAACATGCTGACCGCAACCGCACGCTGGAACGCATGGTCTTCAAGCACTAAAACGCGCAGCGGCAATCTGCACATGAGCGTGGTTTCTCCTCTAGACATCAAGCTGCTCCAGCAGTGCACCCAGCGTCTGTCGATCCGGTGTGCGGGTCAGGTGCAACTGGCGTTGATGGTTGGCGTAGATGGTCTCGGCCTGCGGCTGACCGCGCCGCGCATCGTGAATGACACAGTGGCGAATCTGTGGGCTGCTCTGGAAAAAACGCACCGGGTCGACACCGGCGGCAGCGATCAACTCACCGTTGATCACCATCAGATCAAAGCGCTGGAACGGGTCATGGGCGTAGTGAGTCATGGCCAGCAGTTCACGAAAAGAACGCACCGGGGTGAGATTCCGATAGCCCAGTTCATTGAAGATCCTCGCGATTCTGCCTTGCAGAACGCTTTGCTCTTCGGCAATGACCACTCGCCAGCGTTTGTAGGACATAGGATTTAACAGCGTGGGAAAAATGTGCTGACTACGCTAACCGTCCCTCTTTCAAACCTCTGTAGGAAAATTCTTAAATGCGGTCGGAAATCTCCCAAAACCCGACAAGATCACCAGCGTGGATTGCCAGATTGATCCGTGGAACCGCAGGAGACGCCCAAAAAACCTACTCAGTGGTGCTCGGACTCCAGAACGCCTGCACCACCAGCGCCGAGGTGGAGATTCGTGCGACCAGTGCATCCAGCTCATCGCCATCGACCGAGGTGGTCGCCAGCGTCGCTTCGATTTCAATTTCGTCGGCACCGAAGGCGTGCACATCAACATCACTGGCCGGATAGTTACTGCGCTCCAGTTCGGCTTCGAGCAAGGCGAACACGGCTTTCTGCTGCGAGCGCCGGGCGATGACATAGACGATGTTGGTGACTTCCGCCGAGACCACGTCCAGTGGCTGACGGTTGATGTTGTTGACGATCGGCCGCAACAAGGTGTTGGCGGCGAGGATGAACAGCGTGCCGAGCACGGCTTCGGCGAGCAGGTCGGCACCCGCGCAGGCACCGACGGCTGCCGAGGTCCACAGGGTCGCGGCGGTGTTGAGGCCTCGGACGTTGCCTTCTTCGCGCATGATCACCCCGGCGCCGAGAAAACCGATGCCGGAGACCACGTAAGCGACCACCCGCACCGCGCCTTCAGCGCCAGCGAGACGGTTGGCCATGTCGACGAAAATCGCCGCGCCGACCGCCACCAGCACGTTGGTGCGCAGGCCGGCGGTGCGTTGCCGGTACTGGCGCTCGAAGCCGATCAGGCCGCCGAGAATGAAGGCGGCGCTGAGGCTGACCAAGGTGTCGAGCAGTGAATCGAGGTTGAGGTTGTTGATGGCTTGCATGATGAAATCCTTGAGATACACACGACCAAATGTAGGAGTGAGCCTGCTCCGGGCGGCGTTCCGACGATGGCGATGTGTCAGTCAACATTGCAGTGACTGACACATCGCCATCGCGAGCAGGCTCACTCCTACAGGGGCAGCATTACTGCCAGCCGAACCGGCGGATGTAGAAACCTTTCACCGCCTGGGTCAGCGCCATGTACGCCAGCAGAATCACCGGCAGGAATACGAAGTACAGCGATGGCAGCGCCTGCAATTTGAAGTAGTGCGCCAGTGGCCCCATCGGCAGGAAGATCCCCACCGCCATGATGATCCCGGTCATCACCAGCAGCGGCATGGCTGCACGGCTTTGCAGGAACGGAATCTTCGGCGTGCGGATCATGTGCACGATCAGCGTCTGGGTCAGCAAGCCGACCACGAACCAGCCGGACTGGAACAGCGTCTGGTGATCCGGGGTGTTGGCGTCAAATACGTACCACATCAAGGCGAACGTGGTGATGTCAAAGATCGAACTGATCGGGCCGAAAAACAGCATGAACCGACCGACATCACCCGGCTGCCAGCGTTGTGGTTTCTTCAGCATCTCCTCATCGACGTTGTCGAACGGAATGGCGATCTGCGAAATGTCGTAGAGCAGGTTCTGCACCAGCAGATGCATCGGCAGCATCGGCAGGAACGGAATGAACGCACTGGCGACCAGCACCGAGAACACGTTGCCGAAGTTGGAGCTGGCGGTCATCTTGATGTACTTGAGCATGTTGGCGAAGGTCCGCCGTCCTTCGAGCACGCCCTCCTCCAGCACCATCAGGCTCTTTTCGAGGAGGATGATGTCGGCCGCTTCCTTGGCGATGTCCACCGCGCTGTCCACCGAGATACCAATGTCGGCGGTACGCAGCGCCGGCGCATCGTTGATGCCGTCGCCCATGAAGCCGACGACGTGGCCGTTGCCCTTGAGGATGCGCACGATGCGTTCCTTGTGCGACGGCGTCAGTTTGGCGAAGACGTTGGTTTTCTCCACGGCCACCGCCAGTTCGGCATCGCTCATGCGTTCGACATCGTTGCCCAACAGCAAGCCTTGCTGAGCGAGGCCGACTTCGCGGCAGATCTTCGCGGTGACAAGCTCGTTGTCGCCGGTCAGCACTTTCACCGCCACGCCATGCTCGGCCAACGCCTTGAGCGCCGGCGCGGTACTTTCCTTCGGCGGATCAAGGAACGCCACGTAGCCGATCAGCGTCAGTTCATTTTCGTCAGCCAGGCTGTAAGTGTCGCGACCTTCGGGCATCGAGCGAGCGGCCACGGCCACCACGCGCAAGCCTTCAGCGTTGAATGCTGCGGTGACCTGACGAATCCGGGTCAGCAATTCATCGCTCAAGGCTTCATCGATATCGCCGTGACGCACGCGGCTGCACACCGCCAGTACTTCTTCCACCGCGCCTTTGCAGATCAGTTGATGCGGCTGGCCACGCCCTTCGACCACCACCGACATGCGCCGACGATTGAAGTCGAACGGGATCTCATCGACTTTGCGAAACGCCGTGCCGACTTTCAGTTCACGGTGGATTTCCACGTGTTCCAGCACCGCGACGTCGAGCAGGTTTTTCAGGCCGGTCTGGTAGTAGCTGTTCAGGTAAGCCATTTCCAGCACGTCGTCAGAGTCTTCACCCCAGACATCAACGTTACGCGCCAGGAAGATCTTGTCCTGGGTCAGGGTGCCGGTCTTGTCGGTGCACAGCACGTCCATGGCGCCGAAGTTCTGGATGGCATCAAGACGTTTGACGATGACTTTTTTGCGTGACAGGAACACCGCACCTTTGGCCAACGTCGAGGTGACAATCATCGGCAGCATTTCCGGGGTCAGGCCCACGGCAATCGACAGCGCGAACAGCAGTGCTTCAGTCCAGTCGCCCTTGGTGAAACCGTTGATGAACAGCACCAGCGGCGCCATGACAAACATGAAGCGGATCAACAGCCAGCTGACTTTGTTGACGCCTTGCTGGAACGAAGTCACCGCACGATCAGTGGCGCCGACACGCTGGGCCAAAGCACCGAAATAAGTGCTGTTGCCGGTGGTGAGAATCAGCGCCACCGCCGTACCGGACACGACGTTGGTGCCCATGAACAGAATGTTGTCGAGTTCCAGCGGATTGCGTGTGTCGCGATCGGCCTGACGGGCAAATTTCTCCACCGGCATCGACTCGCCGGTCATCGCGGCCTGGCTGACGAACAGATCCTTGGCGCTGAGCACCCGGCAATCGGCGGGAATCATGTCACCGGCCGACAGCACGATCAGATCCCCCGGCACCAATTGCTTGATCGGCAATTCGCTGCGCGGCGCATCCCGGCGCATCACCGTGGCGGTGTTGCTGACCATGGCTTTCAGTGCATCGGCGGCCTGGTTGGATTTGCTTTCCTGCCAGAAGCGCAGCAGCGTCGACAGCACCACCATGGAGAAAATCACCACGGCCGCTTTCAGGTCTTCGGTCAGCCAGGAAATGACGGCCAGCAAAGTCAGCAGCAAATTGAACGGGTTTTTGTAGCAGTGCCACAGGTGGGTCCACCATGGCAGCGGTTGCTCGTGTTCGACTTCGTTGAGGCCGTACTGCGCGCGCAGGGCGTCGACTTCAAAATCGGTGAGGCCGTCGGAATGCGTGCCCATTGAAGAGAGCAACATACCGCTGTCGCAATGCGCGGCATCGACCAGGGTGTTGGCCAGGGTTGGCGGCACCTCACGGCTGACCGTGGTGTCGTTGATGGTTTCCAGCAAGGCCAGGCGACGGAAGTGCCGGGCGATGTGGCGGGTCCGCAGAAAACCTGCGAAAAATTCCTTGAGCGTAAGTTTCATGGCTGTTGCCCCTATGGTCAGCCGGGAAACCGTCAAGCAGGTACGGCCGCGCCTCGTCCGCCGGGAAAGCCGGCACGGCAAGGCTTGGCGCGCCGGTCAGAAAAGACAGGCGTGTCGATAGGGCTGCGATGACGACAATAAAGTCGAAATCACGCTCTTTCAGTGTCGATGAGAAGGACGTCTAGACATGACCACGGACGGGCCATGCACGGGATGCCGCTGCTCGCTGTTACGGCGAGACAACGGCGCAAAAGAGGCGCGTTATCTTGCCGAGAATCTGCCGGTTACCGAGACCGGCCGACAACTGTCACTCGAACAAGTACCCACTGTGGGTCTCCGCTATTGATGAAAACGCGCGAAGCTTACGCCCCGATGTCTGGAGAGTAAACCCGCAAAAGGAAGTGTGTCGGGAAATTTCAGGGCTCTTCAGGAAGGGTTCAGGATTGAAGATTGGTGGTGTTTTGAATGGCGCCATCGCGAGCAGGCTCACTCCTACAGGGGTCCTGCTTACACAGAACATTGTAGGAGTGAGCCTGCTCGCGATAGCGGTATATCAGACGCCGCAGGTGTTAGCTGGCAGTCGCCAACAACAGATCCGCCATCGAACGATGCCCACGATTCTTGCCATGCTCATACAGCGAGCCGGCAATCTCGTCCGCACGAATCGGCAACACCGACAGCAATGTATCGCTCAGACCATGGCTGGCCTGGCAGAAGCCCTGCATGTAGATGCCGGCCTTGCAGCGCTCGTCGGTTATCAGTTTGTAGTTGCGGTCCACTTCGAAGTCGCCGAGGTACTCTTCCAGCGGCGCCAGCAGTTTGCGGTGCATCTGCCGTTCGTAACCGGTGGCCAGGACCACGGCGTCGTACAGGCGCACGGTGACTTCGCCAGTGGCGTTGTTACGCACGGCCAGTTCGATACCGTTTTCGGTCGCGGTGGCTTTCTCGACGGTGGTCAGGGTGCGGAACGCATGACGGGCAATCCCGGAAACCTTCTGGCGGTAGAAAATGCCGTAGATGCGCTCGATCAGATCGATGTCGACCACCGAGTAGTTGGTGTTGTGGTACTCGTTGACCAGACGCTCGCGCTCGGCACTGTTCTGCTGGAACACCAGATCGGTGAACTCCGGCGAAAACACTTCGTTGACGAACGGGCTGTCGTCCGCAGGCTTCAGTGCCGAGCCGCGCAGGATCATGTCGACCTGCACCGACGGGAACGAATCGTTCAGATCGATAAAGGCTTCCGCCGCGCTCTGCCCGCCGCCGATGATCGCGATACTCATCGGCTGGTTATTCACGCAGGGCTGCTTGGCCATCTGCGACAGGTATTGCGAGTGGTGGAACACGCGGGTGTCGCCCTTCAGCGCCTTGAACGCTTCCGGAATACGCGGGGTGCCGCCGGCGCTGACCACTACCGAACGGGTAGTCCGCACATGTTGCTGACCCTGGCTGTCGCGGGAAATCACCCGCAGTGCTTCAACCTGATGGTTGTGCAGCACCGGTTCGATGGTCAGCACTTCTTCGCCGTAACGGCTCTGCTCGGTGAACTGCCCGGCGACCCACCGCAGGTAGTCGTTGTACTCCATGCGGCACGGATAGAAGGTGCCCAGGTTGATGAAGTCGACGAGACGACCGTGGTACTTCAGATAGTTGACGAACGAGTACGGGCTGGTCGGGTTGCGCAGGGTCACCAGATCCTTGAGGAAGGAAATCTGCAACTCGCTCTGGGTCGACAGGGTGTTGCCGTGCCAGCTGTAGTCGGCCTGTTTGTCGAGGAACAGCACATCCAGTTCGCCCAGAGTCGGGCCACGCTCTTGCAGAGCGATGGCCAGCGCCAGGTTCGAAGGGCCGAAACCGACGCCGATCAGGTCGTGAACGATGGGCGATGCAATTGCCTGTGTCATTTCCAGTGTCCTCTGGATGAACCCCTCAACAAGGGGCAAGGAGAGCCTAAGTGACCTGACCGGCCTTGAGCAGGACAGCAGGTCGTCTGTTGAGTAGGAACGAGGACAGTGAAATAAAATTTAACGGCGACGGCTCAATGGGCATCCCATTGTTTGATCCGGATACGACAATGCTTCATCGCGTTGACGATGTGTTTTTCCACCAGAGCCTTGGAGATACCGAGCTGACTGGCGATTTCCACATGCGAAAGCCCTTCGATCTTGCGCAGCAGAAAACTTTCACGACAGGCCACCGACAGTTCTGCCAACGCTCGCTGGAGCATTTCCAGACGTTGACCGTGATCGAGCGGGCAATGGGGAGACTGGGCGAAATAGCGCTCTTCGTTGTCGAGCACTTCCAGCGGCTCGACCTGACGCAGTGCGTTGCGCCGATGATCGTCAATCACCAGGTTCAGCGCCGTACGATAGAGAAAGGCCCGGGGCTGCTCGATCGGCGTGTCGCTGGAACGTTCCAGCACCCGCAGATAGGCGTCATGCACCACATCTTCGGCGACCTGACGGTTGCCAAGCTTGGCGTTCAGGAAACACACCAGCTCCCGATAGTAGTTTTCCAACATGACTCCCGACCGCTGTGGTGCGGTTTCTGTCCTTGAGCCGACTGATCTGCCAGCACCTAAACGGCAGTAGCAAGATAGTGGCAACTTGAGGCGCGTAATTTATAGTAATTCTCATATAGATTTAAAGTGGTGTTTGTCGTTGCCCGAGAAATAGTCCTGTTCTATAGCTGTAACATCGTGTGTCTTCGCTTAAATTCCCCCGCCCTTGCAACGTTTACAGGACAGCTCCCCGTGTCTGTCGCGCCCTGCGACAGCGTTCAGCGCTGCCCGAAACTGTGTGCCAGCCGAACGACGGGCCGAATTCCACTGGCCGGAACCCTGCATGAAACGTCCCCGCCCCGCCCGACGCGCCCTGCTCGTAGTCCTCTGTCTGATCCCTGTTGTCGGCTATGCCGCGTGGCAAATGCTGCCGCCGGGCCGGGATAAGTTCGCCACCGTGCAAGTGAGCCGTGGCGATATCGAAAGCAGCGTCACCGCACTCGGCACGTTACAACCACGCCGTTACGTAGACGTCGGCGCGCAGGCCTCCGGGCAGATCCAGAAGATCCATGTCGAAGTCGGCGACGTGGTCAAGGAAGGCCAATTGCTGGTGGAAATCGATCCATCGACGCAAAAGGCCAAGCTCGACGCCGGCCGCTTCTCGATCGAGAACCTCAAGGCGCAATTGCAGGAACAACGCGCGCAACATGAATTGGCGCAACAGAAATATCAGCGCCAGCAAAACCTCGCGGCCGGCGGTGCAACCCGAGAAGAAGACGTACAGACCGCTCGCGCCGAACTGAAAGCCACGCAGGCACGCATCGACATGTTTCAGGCGCAGATCCGCCAGGCCGAAGCCAGTCTGCGCAGCGATCAGGCCGAACTCGGTTACACGCGGATTTACGCACCAATGGCCGGTACCGTGGTCGCCCTCGATGCCCGCGAAGGCCAGACACTCAACGCGCAACAGCAAACGCCGCTGATTCTGCGCATCGCCAAACTGTCGCCAATGACCGTGTGGGCAGAGGTTTCCGAGGCCGACATCGGCCACGTCAAACCGGGCATGACCGCTTACTTCACCACCCTCAGCGGCGGCAATCGGCGCTGGAGCAGCACAGTGCGGCAGATTCTGCCGGTACCGCCCAAACCCCTTGATCAAACCAGCCAGGGCGGCGGCAGCCCGGCCAGCAGCAGCAAAAGCGGCAGCGCTCGCGTGGTGCTTTACACGGTTTTGCTCGACGTCGATAACGCCGACAACGCACTGATGGCGGAGATGACTACCCAGGTGTTCTTCGTCGCCAATCAGGCCAGGGATGTCCTCACCGCCCCGGTGGCGGCTCTGCAAGGCAGCGACAACGCCAACCTGCAGACCGCGCAGGTGGTTGCCGCCAACGGCAAAATCGAATCCCGCGAAGTGCGCACCGGCATCAGCGATCGACTCAAGGTACAGATTCTCGACGGCCTGAGTGAAGGCGATCACCTGCTGATCGGCCCGGCCGACGGCAGTGGTGGTTGAATGCAAACGCCCCTGATCGACCTGCAGGACATCCGCAAATCCTACGGTGGCGGCGACGCGCCTGAAGTTCACGTACTGCGCGGGATCGACCTGTCGATCCACGCCGGCGAATTCGTGGCGATTGTCGGCGCGTCCGGCTCCGGCAAATCGACGCTGATGAACATCCTCGGCTGCCTCGACCGACCCACGTCCGGCGAATACCGTTTCGCCGGGGAAAACGTCGCCGGTCTGGACAGCGACGAGCTGGCCTGGCTGCGTCGCGAAGCCTTTGGATTTGTGTTCCAAGGCTATCACCTGATCCCTTCCGGCTCCGCCCAGGAAAATGTCGAAATGCCGGCCATCTACGCCGGCACTCCCGCAGCCGAGCGTCATGCCCGCGCCGCCGCCCTCCTCGACCGGCTCGGCCTGGCCTCACGCACCGGCAACCGTCCGCATCAGCTCTCCGGCGGCCAGCAACAGCGGGTATCGATTGCCCGCGCTTTGATGAACGGCGGCCACATCATTCTCGCCGACGAACCGACCGGCGCCCTCGACAGCCACAGCGGCAAGGAAGTCATGGCGCTGCTCGACGAACTGGCGAGCCAGGGCCATGTGGTGATCCTCATCACCCACGATCGCGAAGTCGCGGCCCGTGCCAAGCGCATCATCGAAATCAGCGATGGCCTGATCATCAGCGACAGCGCCCGCGAAAATCCCCACGCCCAGACCAGTGCCAACCCCGGCGCGCTGCAAGCGGTGGATCTGCGCAAGCGTCTGAGCGAGGGCGCCGAAGCCACCGGCGCCTGGAAAGGCGAGCTGGTGGACGCCTTGCACGCCGCGTGGCGAGTGATGTGGATCAACCGCTTCCGTACCGCCCTGACCTTGCTCGGGATCATCATCGGCGTGGCTTCGGTGGTGGTGATGCTGGCGGTCGGCGAAGGCAGCAAGCGTCAGGTCATGGCGCAAATGGGCGCGTTCGGCTCGAACATCATTTATCTGGGCGGCGTCCCTCCGCACCCGCGGGCTCCGCAGGGCATCATCACCCTCGACGACCTCGCCGTGCTCGCCACCCTGCCGCTGATCAAGCAGATCATGCCCGTCAACGGCGCCGAAGCCGTAGTGCGTTTCGGCAATCTCGACCACAACAGTTACGTGGGCGGCAATGACACCAATTTCCCGAAGATTTTCAATTGGCCAGTGGTTGAAGGCACTTACTTCACCGCTGCCGACGAAGCCAGTGGCGCTGCGGTCGCCGTCATCGGGCACAAAGTCCGAAGCAAGTTGCTCAAGGATGTTGCCAACCCTATCGGGCAGTACATTCTGATTGAAAACGTGCCCTTTCAAGTGGTCGGGGTTCTCGCGGAAAAGGGTTCCAGCTCTGGCGATTCCGACAGCGACGACCGCATTGCCATTCCCTACTCCGCCGCCAGCACGCGCCTGTTTGGCACCTATAACCCGGAGTACGTCGCCATCGCCGCCGCCGATGCGCGCAGGGTCAAGGAAACCGAGCAGGACATCGAGCGGATGATGCTGCGTCTGCACAACGGCAAGAAAGATTTCGAACTGACCAACAACGCCGCGATGATCCAGGCCGAGGCGCGCACGCAAAACACCCTGTCCCTGATGCTCGGTTCGATTGCCGCGATTTCGCTGCTGGTCGGCGGTATCGGCGTGATGAACATCATGCTGATGACCGTGCGTGAACGCACCCGCGAGATCGGTATTCGCATGGCCACCGGTGCGCGTCAGCGCGACATCCTGCGTCAGTTCCTCACCGAAGCCGTGATGCTCTCGGTGGTCGGCGGGATCGCCGGAATTGCCTTGGCGTTACTCGTCGGCGGCGTGCTGATCCTCAGCGACGTCGCGGTCGCCTTCTCGTTACTGGCGGTGCTCGGTGCTTTTGGCTGCGCGCTTGTCACCGGTGTTGTCTTCGGCTTCATGCCGGCCCGCAAAGCTGCCCGGCTCGACCCGGTCACGGCCCTTACCAGCGAATGATCGATCTATGAAACCGCGCCTCAGTTTGTTGACCGTATGCCTGATTCTCAGCGCTTGCGGCAGTCCCCTCCAGCGCCCGGACAGCAGCTTGCAGCCTCCTGCCGCGTGGCAGTCAGCGCCTACTGCCAGCAGTGCTCGCAACAACCCGCAATGGTGGACGCAGTTTGGCAGCCCAGAGCTTGATCGTCTGATCGAACAGGCGCGCGCCGGCAGTTTCGACCTCGCCGCCGCCATGGCCCGGGTACGCCAGGCCCAGGCCGGCACCGTGATCGCCGGCGGCTCTCAATTGCCTGAGGTGCAGGCCTCGCTCAATGCCAATCGGCAGAAACTGCTCCGTGGCAACGGCTACAGTCAACTGGACGCCGACAGCAGTAACAAGGCTGTGGATTATTTCGACGCCAATCTGAATGCCAGTTACGAAATCGACTTTTGGGGTGGCAAACAGGCGTCGCGCGACAGTGCGCAATTTGCCTTGCAGACCAGCGAGTTCGACCGTGCCACGGTGGAGCTGACGCTGTTCGGCAGTGTCGCCGACACCTATGCGCAAACCTTGTCGCTGCGCGAGCAGAGCCGCATTGCCGAACTCAATCTGGCCAACGCACAAAGCGTGCTGAAACTGGTGCAAACGCGTTTTGACTCAGGCTCGGCCACCGCCCTGGAACTGGCTCAGCAGAAAAGCCTGGTGGCCGCCCAACAACGACAATTGCCGCTGGTGCAGCAACAAGCCCGAGACGCTTCGATCAGCCTCGCGGCGCTGCTCGGTCGACCCGTTCAGGAACTTGCACTGAACCGTGAATCGTTCGATCAATTGCAATGGCCGGGAATCGCCGCCGGCGTGCCAAGCGATCTGCTCGATCGACGCCCGGACATCGCCCGCGCCGAAGCGCAACTGGCTGCCGCCGAAGCCGACGTCAACGTTGCCCGCGCCGCCATGCTGCCCACCGTCACCCTCAGTGCCGATATCGGCTCGGGGGCAGACCAGTTCCGCGACGTTCTACGCAGCCCCTTCTACAACCTTACTGCCGGATTGATCGGGCCAATCTTCAATAATGGTCGCCTCGGCGCAGAGCGTGACAAGGCGACCGCTCGCCAGGAAGAACTGCTGCAGAATTATCGTGGTGCGATCATCAACGGCTTCGCCGATGTCGAAAAAGCCTTGAACAGCATTCGCGGCCTCGACGAACAGCGGCAGTGGCAGAGCGAAGAACTGCGGCAAGCGCAGACCGCGTTCGACATCGCCCAGAGCCGCTACCAGGCCGGTGCCGAAGACTTGCTGACAGTGCTGGAAACCCAACGCACGTTGTACGCCGCGCAGGACTTGAATGTGCAGTTGAGATTGTCGCGAATGCAGGCAAGCATTGCGTTGTACAAGGCGCTTGGGGGTGGGTGGCAGGCGCTGTAAGTTCTCTGCCGGTCAAACCCATTCGCGAGCAAGCTCGCTCCCACAGTGTTCAGGGGTGCTGCCGCTAACTACGGGTCAGCACAAAAACCTGCGGGAGCGAGCCTGCTCGCCAAGAACGATGACGCGGCCTCAGGCCGAAGTCTGTTTGGGTTTCAGATGGCGCGCATACCAAGGGCGCTGCGGCACCTTGCGAAACAACGACGACAACACCTTTTCGTCATCGCTGAAGGTAATGCGCAGCGCCAGCTTCATGGTTTCCGGATCCATCTCCACTGACTTGCCCGGTTGCAGGCCCGGCACCGTGCTGCAGCCGTGAGTGCTCGGCCCGAGCCACGGATCGGCGACTTCAACCCAGCGCCCCGGTGCAAACCACGGCACACCATTGACCTGCAAGCGACTGACTTCGCCCGGATGGAAGCGTTCGTGCGCGCGAAACCAGTCTTCCAGGCGATCATCGATCCAGCCGTGAAAGTGCCAGAACACCGGGCTGACATGGGAGGAAAACGGATCGCCCAGGAAGTCGTTTTCAGCGGCGTACCAACGCGCGGAAAAATCTGCCGGATCGCGCGCGAACGGTACCGGATGGCCATTGGACGGGTCCCGTGGTACTGACGCCCAGCGCATGTGCAGCCAGTCGTGCAGCCCCAGTTCGACTTCCGAACCGAACTGCCCCAAGGTCAGCCTGGCCAGGTAGCGCGGGTCACGGTAGCGCGATTCCCACACCAGGAAATTACTGTGATAAGTCTCGGCCGTCTTGATGTCGCTGACCCATTGCGAGTATTCGTCATCGTCCTCGGCCAGCCAGGTCGGCGGCAGTGAAGTGCCGTCGTGATTGTCGAAATAATCGGCAAAACCCTGGCGATCACGGATCAACTCCGGCTGCGGCAGCGGAAAATGCTGCCACGACGGCAGATCCTGCATTGAACGCGCCGTGCCCAGCATGTGCCGGTGCATGAAAAAGAAATCGATACCCGAGCCATTGCGGTCCTTGCGCGGACCACGGGCGTCGCGCTCCTTGTCACGCGGGCCGGGCTGCCAGCCGATACCGCGCAGGGCGCCGCGTTTTTCCTCGCTCAAGGTATGCCACTTGTCGCGGCTGGCGTGCCAGAGCTGATGGAACAAGCGGTGCTCAGGAGAAATCAGCCAGGCCAGCAACGTCGGGTTCAACCCTGCGCGCTCGCGTGCCTCGGGAAATACGCGTTTGATGGCAATAAAACGGTTGTCCTGCGCCGGCAGCATCAAGGGGCGATCAAGGTTGAGGACGCGTCCGCTGAGGCTGCCGCTGCCGGCGTTGCCGAAACCGCCCCAGACCTCATCCAGCGCCATGCTGAATTCGTAGTCCGGTGCACCGTCGGCTGCGGACAGGCTGACCAGACGCCAACTCAACTGCGAGGTTTTGACATCGGCGAGGTCCGCGAGAATTCGATAGCGCGGCGCCTGAGACGAACGCAAGCGCTCGGCCGTGTCGAGAAAACCGATGACGCCGCGCCCTTTGTGGGCAACATCGAGAAACACTTCCAGACCTTCTCCGGGCAAACCCGCGATACCGGCATCATGACCCTCGAAACGAATCTGCCAGACACCGCGCAGCGCATCCGCCAGGCGTTGCCCGGCGACATCCGCGACGTCGAACGACGCCTCACCCGGGGTGATCGTCGGATCCGGCTTCGTCCATTCACGATGCCCAAAATACGCTGCAGGCACAGCGGCGCCGGTCAGTGCCAGGCCCGCCATGAACCATCGTCGAGAAATCTTCATTGCCCTACCTGTGTCAGCCATGAAGCAGGCTTTATCCAAGCTAGAACGTTTGTTGCAGAGGTAAATTTATGCCGTCCTGAAAAGATCGCAGCCTTCGGCAGTTCCTGCATCGCGCGCGTTCTTTTCAGCCAGACCTAAATTACCCGGCAGCCCAGTCGTTCCACCCAGATAGCGAAGGCCCTTGCGCCTGCACCTCGACGGCGAACCTGACTGAGATGGCAATGACAAAACCACGTTCGAAAAAGGCTCTTTACATCGGCCTGCCGCTGGCCCTGGCGATCAGTGCCGCCGCAGGTTTTGCGGTTTGGGAACACTGGTTCAAGGACAACCCCGGCTACCCGGTCAAAGTCATGCAGCAAGCCGATGAGTTGCAGGACCGCATCATTTCCTTCGATAGCCACATCACCGTGCCGCTGGATTTCGGCACCGCCGGCAACGAAGCCGACAAGGATGGCAGCGGCCAGTTCGATCTGGTAAAAACAGCCCGCGGGCGCCTGTCCGGTGCCGCCCTGACGATCTTCGGCTGGCCGGAAATCTGGAACGGCGCCAACGCCCCCCACCGTCCGACCGCCGGGTTTGTCGAAGAAGCACGCTTCGAACAGGAAACCCGCTACAAGATCATCAGCACCCTGGTGCGCGACTTCCCCAATCAGGTCGCCATCGCCTACAGCCCGGACGATTTCCGCCGTCTGCATGGCGAAGGCAAGTTTGCGATTTTCATGAGCATGCTCAACGCCTATCCACTGGGCAACGACCTCAACGCTCTGGACAAGTGGGCCGCACGTGGCATGCGCATGTTCGGTTTCAGTTACGTGGGCAACAACGACTGGGCCGACTCCTCGCGACCACTGCCGTTTTTCAATGACACCCGCGATGCGCTCGGCGGTCTGTCGGACATCGGCAAACAGGCCGTGCATCGCCTCAATGATCTGGGCGTCATCATCGATGTCTCGCAGATGTCGACCAAGGCACTGGAACAGGTCGCGCAACTGAGTCGCGCACCGATCGTGGCATCCCACTCGGCGCCACGGGCACTGGTGGATATCCCGCGCAATATCAGCGACCAGGAAATGCAACTGATCAAGAACAGTGGTGGCGTTGTGCAAATTGTCGGTTTCCCGACCTACTTGCGCCCCCTGAGCCAAACAACGCAGGACAAGCTCAACGCACTGCGTGCCAGGTTTGATCTGCAGCCACTGCAGGGCCTGGAGATGGCGCTGATGCCTGGTGACCCGATCATCACCGTATGGCCGGAACAACGCTTTGGCGAGTACGCCGGCCAGCTCTACGCAATCGTCGACGAAGAACCCAAGGCCAACCTCAAGGACCTCGGTGACGCAATCGATTACGCCGTGAAGAAAATCGGCATCGACCATGTCGGCATCAGTTCCGACTTCAACGATGGCGGCGGTCTGGATGGCTGGAAGGACGTCAGCGAAGCACGCAACGTGACCGCCGAGTTGATCTCCCGTGGCTACAGCGAGGCCGACATCGCCAAATTGTGGGGCGGCAACTTCTTGCGGGTCTGGGAACAAGTGCAAAAATCTTCCAAGCCTCTCGTCAACCGCTGACACCTCTTCGAACAAGCGATCAGACCTCATGACCAACCGTCGTTCTTTTCTCAAACAAGCCGGCATTCTTGCCGCCGGCCTGCCCCTGGGCGCTGCCGTCAACCTGCCGGCCCGCGCCGCCAATCCACAACCGATCGGCGGGAACAAATGGGCACAACTGCGCCAGTTGTTCGATCAGGACCCGGATTACCTGCATTTCGCCAACTTCCTCGTGACCTCCCATCCGCGCCCGGTGCGAGAAGCCATCGAGCGTTACCGCGTGACCCTCGACCGCAATCCCGGTCGCGCGATGGATTGGGATCTGGGTGAAACCGAAAAGCGCGAGCAAGCCGTGCGCGAATGGGCCGGTCGCTACCTCAAGGCCAAGCCTGAGCAGATCGCCCTGACCGGCAGCACCACCGAAGGTCTGGCGCTTATCTATGGCGGCATTCATGTGCGCGCCGATCAGGAAATCCTCACCACCGAACATGAGCACTACGCGACCAATTACACCTTGGCTTATCGCCAGCAGAAAGATGACGTCAAGGTGCGCAAACTGAAGTTGTTCGACAGCAGCGCAACGGTGTCCGTCGACGAAATACTGACCCGTATCGACAAAGGCATTCGCCCTGAAACCCGCGTATTGGGCATGACTTGGGTGCAATCGGGCAGCGGCGTGAAGCTGCCGATCGGCGAGATCGGCAAACTGGTGGACCAGCACAATCGCCAGCGCGAGGAAAAGGATCGCATCCTCTACGTCGTCGATGGCGTGCACGGCTTTGGTGTCGATGACCTCGACTTCCCCGACATGCATTGCGATTTCTTTATCGCCGGTACCCACAAGTGGATGTTCGGCCCGCGCGGCACCGGACTTATTTGCGCACGCTCCAGCGAACTGAAGGACGTCACCCCGACCATCCCGACCTTCTCCGAAGCCACCACGTTCTCGACCATCATGACCCCCGGCGGGTATCACAGTTTCGAGCACCGCTGGGCGCTGGACGAAGCGTTCAAGCTGCATCTGACGCTGGGCAAGCGCGAGGTGCAAACGCGTATTCACGAACTCAATACCTACGCCAAAAACCGCTTGCTGGAACACCGTTCGATTGAACTGGTAACACCGCGCAGCAGCGATCTGTCTGCCGGCTTCACCTTCTTCCGGATCAAGGATCGCGATTGCGATCAGGTCGCCGCTCAACTCATGCAAAACCGCGTGGTATGCGACGCGGTGGAGCGCGACGTCGGCCCGGTGATCCGCATCGCACCCGGCCTGCTGAACAGCGAAAACGACATCGAGCGTTTCATGGCCGTGCTCAACAAACAGCTGTGACGCCCCGCTTTCCTTTAGACGAGATGACTCATGAAACGTGATCTGTTGACCCCTGCCCTCGGCGCCAAGGCGCTCAAGGCACTGGCCCTCGCCGCCCTCATGAGCGGCCTGCTGCCGAGCGCCGCCCAGGCCGCAACCGCCCCTGCTGCTGGCAAAGTGTTCAAGGACTGCAAGGACTGCCCGGAGATGGTCGTGCTGCCGGCCGGCACCTTCACCATGGGCACACCGGAGGATGAAGTCGGACGCGAACCCGACGAAGGACCGATGCATGAAGTGACCTTCGCCAAACCCTTCGCCATGAGCCGCTTCCAGATCACTGCAGGTGAATGGGACAGTTACATTCGCGAGAGCGGTGCGGTGATCGCCAACGGTGACACGCGCCCCGGTCGCGAGTGCGTCGCGAGCAAACCGCGCTACCCGCAAACCCCGCGCCAGCCGGCGGTATGCATGGACTTCCAGGACATCAAGAACTACGTCGCCTGGTTGTCGAAAAAAACCGGGCAGACCTACAGCATGCTCAGCGAAGCCCAGCGTGAATACGGTGCCCGTGCAGGTTCCAAAGGACCGTTCCCCTTCCCGTTCGACGAGGGCAAGGGCTACAGCATCGCCAAGCACGCCAACACCTACGGCCCGGCGGACGGCTACAGTTTCAGCTCGCCGGCAGGCAGCTATCCGGCCAACGCCTTTGGCCTGTACGACATGCACGGCAATGTCTATGAGTGGGTCGAAGACTGCTATCACCCGGACTACAAAGGTGCACCAACCGACGGCAGCGCGTGGCTGGAACCCAACTGCGAGACCCTGCGCATTCGCGGCAATGACTGGGGTGAAGCGCCGGTATTCTCCCGTTCGGGCAACCGCAACGACATTGATCCGAAGACCCGCGGCGACTGGATCGGTTTCCGTGTCGTGCGTGAGTTGTAATCGGCAGTAACGCTTCTCCTCTCCCCCCGGTCGCCGCCAGTCGGCGACCGTCTAAATTAAGCAGCGGATCAGACGTTCTACAGGGTATCTGCCTTTACGACCCAAGGAACTGTCCTGTCATGACCCAGCCTACGCGCGGTG
Organism: Pseudomonas sp. TH06; assembly: GCF_016651305.1. Taxonomy (GTDB): domain Bacteria; phylum Pseudomonadota; class Gammaproteobacteria; order Pseudomonadales; family Pseudomonadaceae; genus Aquipseudomonas. Next base: position 418,703 of record NZ_JAEKEC010000003.1, read on the forward strand.
CAATTCATGAATTGTTCACCCTACTCAAACCTTTTCGGCTCGTCGTCGCACTGTCGGTCATTCTGGGTATGGTCGGTGGCCTGAGTGTCACGGTCCTGCTGGCCACCATCAACAACGCGCTGCACTCCGAAACCGGTCTGACCCAAGGCGTGGTCGCGCTGTTCGGTGGCCTGTGTGTGCTGGCGCTGCTCAGCTCGATCTGCTCGGACATCGGCACCAATTATGTCGGCCAGCACATCATCGCCACCCTGCGCAAACAACTGGGCGAGAAAGTCCTGTCGGCACCGATCGAGCAGATCGAACGCTATCGCAGCCATCGCCTGATTCCGGTGCTGACCCACGATGTCGACACCATCAGCGACTTCGCCTTCGCCTTCGCGCCACTGGCCATCTCGCTGACCGTGACCCTCGGTTGCATGGGTTATCTGGCGATGCTGTCGTGGCCAATGTTCCTGATCATGGTGGTGGCGATCCTGATCGGCACGGGCATTCAGTACTTCGCCCAAGGGCGCGGGATCAAAGGTTTCTTCGCCGCCCGTGATGCTGAAGACGAACTGCAAAAGCACTACAACGCGATTGCCGAAGGTGCCAAGGAACTGCGCATTCACCGCCCGCGTCGCCAACGCATGTTCAACAGCGGCATCAAGGGCACTGCCGATTTCATCTGCAAGACCCAGATCAAATCGATCAACACCTTCGTGATTGCCAAGAGTTTCGGCTCGATGCTGTTCTTTGTGGTCATCGGTCTGGCACTGACCCTGCAATCGTTCTGGCCCAGCGCTGACAAAACCGTGATGAGCGGTTTCGTCCTGGTGCTGCTGTACATGAAAGGTCCACTGGAACATCTGGTCGGTACCTTGCCGGTGGTCAGCCGCGCACAGATCGCCTTCCGCCGCATCGCCGAACTGTCGGCGCAGTTCTCCTCGCCCGAGCCGCATCTGTTGCTCAGCGATCAGGGCAAGAAAGCCGAGCCGGTACAGAGCCTGGAACTCAAAGACGTGCGCTATGCCTTCCCGGCCGTGGGCGACGCCAACCCGTTCACGCTGGGGCCGGTGAACCTGAAGATCGAACAGGGTGACATCGTGTTCATCGTCGGCGAAAACGGCTGCGGCAAGACCACTCTGATCAAACTGCTGCTGGGCCTGTATCCGCCACAGCAAGGCGAAATCCGCCTCAACGGCGAGTGCGTGACCGCCCTCACACGCGACGATTACCGCCAGTTGTTCACCACGGTCTTTGCCGACTACTACCTGTTCGATGACGTGGTGCAAGGCGATACGCACATTCCCGACGACGCCAACAAATACCTGCAACGCCTGGAAATCGCCCACAAGGTCAGCGTGCAGGACGGCAGCTTCACCACCACCGACCTGTCCACGGGCCAGCGCAAGCGTCTGGCGCTGGTCAATGCCTGGCTGGAGGAACGCCCGGTGCTGGTGTTCGATGAATGGGCCGCGGATCAGGACCCGACCTTCCGCCGGATCTTCTACACCGAGTTGCTGCCGGACCTCAAACGCCTGGGCAAGACCATCATCGTGATCTCCCACGATGACCGTTACTTCGACGTCGCCGACCAGTTGGTGCGCATGGATGCCGGCAAAGTCAAAACCGCGCTCAACCCGGCCTGACACGCCAACCGCTCAGGGATGGGCTGATCCCGCCTTCACGCGATAGCAGAGTTTTTCGCGGTTGGCGGGATTTTTTCCGGTTTTTACGCAGTGTTGCGTCTAATTATCATTAACTAATAAAACTGCACTCGCACTTCAGGAGCATCCCGAGCAAATGCAAGCCTTAAAGTTGTCCCGCACCCCTCTGGCTGTAGCCATTTCCCGCCGCAATCCGCGTGGCGCCGTGCTGTCAGGTGCCCTGCTGACGCTGATGCTGTTGGGCAGCGCCCAGGCTCAAGCGACGCCGGTCGACGTCAACGTCCCTGCGCAACCGCTGTCCAGCGCACTGCAACAGCTTGGGCAACAAGCCAACCTGCAGATTCTCTACAGCCCGGAAACCCTGGCTGGCCTGAAATCGAGTGCGGTCTCCGGTCACCTGGAGCCGAAACAGGCGCTGGACAACTTGCTGCTGGGGAGCGGCATGACTTATCAACTGACCGGCAACACCGTTTCGCTGGTGCCGGCGACCGGAGCAGCTGCGGGAAACGCACTGGAGCTGGGCGCGGTATCGATTTCCGGCAAGGCGCCGGGGTCGACCACTGAAGGCACCGGGCTGTACACCACGTACTCATCCAGTAGTTCGACGCGTCTGAACCTGACACCCAAGGAAACCCCGCAGTCGCTGACCGTCATGACCCGTCAGCGCCTCGACGACCAGCGCCTGACCAACCTCAGCGATACCCTCGACGCCACACCGGGCATCATCGTGCTGCGTGACGGCCAGGGCGCAGAGTCCGACGGTTACTTCTCCCGTGGTTTCGAGATCCAGAACTTCGAAATCGACGGCGTGCCGACCGTCAAGCGCATGGACAACTACACCCAGAGCATGGCGATGTACGACCGTGTTGAAGTGGTGCGTGGTGCCACCGGTCTGATCAGCGGCCTGGGCAGCCCTTCGGCGACCATCAACCTGATCCGCAAGCGCCCGACCGCCGAAGCTCAGGCCAGCGTCACCGCTGAAGCCGGCAACTGGGATCGCTACGGCACCGGCTTCGACGTCTCCGGGCCGTTGACCGAAACCGGCAACATCCGTGGCCGTCTGGTCGGCGACTTCAAGACTGAACAGTCCTGGGTCGACCGCTACAAACAAGATTCACAACTGATGTATGGCATCACTGAGTTCGACCTGACCGAAGACACCTTGCTGACGATGGGCTTCAGCTACCAGCGCACCGACGTCGACTCGCCAATGCGTTCGGGCCTGCCGACCCGCTTCACCGACGGCTCGCGCACCAACCTCAAACGTTCCTTGAACTCGGCGCAGACCTGGTCTTACAACGACCACGAACAAACCAGCTTCTTCACCTCGATCGAGCAGCAATTCGGCAATGGCTGGAGCGGCAAGGTTGAATTGACTCACTCCGAGAACAAATTCGACGAGGTCTTCAACTACGTCAACGGTGGCCTGAACCCGGACGGCAGCGGCACGACCCAACTGCCGGTGCGCTTCTCCGGTACCCCGCGCCAGAACAACATCGACGCCTACCTGACCGGCCCGTTCGGCCTGCTGGGTCGCGAGCATGAGCTGATCGCCGGTGTGACCCTGTCCCAATACTACGAAAACGTGCCGAGCTACGGCAGCTGGAAGTACGACTACAACACCTCCCCTGCCGGCGCCATCGACAACCTGCTGAACTGGAACGGCGACTCGGTCAAACCCGAATTCAACGTCACCGGCAAATCCACCGTCGACGAAACGCAATACGCCGCTTACCTGGCCACCCGCCTGCGCGCCACCGATGACCTGAGCATCCTGCTCGGCAGCCGCGTGGTCGACTGGCATCGCGAGATCGAAGACAAGCCGTACGGCGGTGCAGAAACCAAGACCAAGGAATCGGAAACCGGCGTCTACATCCCTTACGCGGGCGTGGTCTACGACGTCAACGACACCTGGTCGCTGTATGCCAGCTACACCAAGATCTTCAACCCGCAATCGTCGTGGGTTCGCGACATCAACAAAAAGCCTCTGGACCCGATGGAAGGCACCGGCTACGAAGTCGGCGTCAAGGGTAGCCACTTCGATGGCAAGCTGAACTCCAGCTTCGCGCTGTTCAAGATCGAGCAGGACAACCTGGCGATCTGGATCGACACCCCAGGCGGCAACACCTACAAATCCGAACAGGGCACCACCACCAAAGGTGCGGAACTCACCCTCGATGGCGAACTGGCCGAAGGCTGGCAAGCGTCTGCCGGTTACGCCTACGCGGTCAGCACCGATGCCGATGACCAGCGCATCGTCACCACCCTGCCCCGTCACAGCCTCAAGACTTTCACCAGCTATCGCCTGCCGGGCATTCTGGACAAAGTCACCGTTGGCGGTGGCGTGAACTGGCAGAGCAAGACCGGTGCCGACCTGCACACCTTCCAGCAAGGCAGCTACGCCGTCACCAACCTGCTGGCACGCTACGACATCAGCAAAAACCTCAGCGCCTCGGTCAACCTGAACAACGTATTCGACCGCGAATACCTCAGCTACGCCGGCGACCACGGCATGTACGGCGCACCGCGCAACATCATGACCGGCTTCAAGTACACGTTCTGATTTAACCACCGCAACACAAAAAGCGCCCCGGCCAAACCGGGGCGCTTTTTTTATGGGTAAAGGTTTAACGGACTACAAGGCGTGCGCTTTGAAAGGCATTTCCTTTCGTTGCATAGGAAACGTCCGATTACATAAAAGATGCATCCGCTGAAACCCTCTTTTCGCCGAAAACTCCCGCCTTATCTCCTGTCAGCGCCTACAGACGACTCGGATATTTCCCTAAGCACTTCGTTGTAACTTTGATTGGCAGGAAGCAACTGACTGCTTACCCGTTACTTATCGAAAAACAATGCACATTCAAAAGGATATGAATATGCAAAAACCACCGCCGTTCGTATTGACCGAGGCAGTCCACACGACTGCGACAGCGCCACAGGTTCAATGTTGTACGGCACTGGGAGAGATAATTTGAAAATGGTATTGAAGGCCAAGTTTGAGGAATACACAGAGTCAGAATATGCAGCCTTAATAAGTCGTTTGGTGGAGGGAGACTATTCCTCAGAGCGGGAGCACGGTGCAATTGTAAACAATATCGTCCGGACTTCAGAGCATCCAAACGGAACAGGGATTTTGTACTACCCGGCAGAAGGCGTTGAAGACAGTCCCGCAGGCGTTTTAAAAGCCATCAAAGAATGGCGAGCCGCCAACGGCAAACCAGGTTTCAAACCAAAATAGTCAGTTCCAGCTTAACCCTGTGGCGAGGGAGCTTGCTCCCGCTCGGCTGCGCAGCAGTCGTAAACCAGAGTTCAAGGTTTGCCTGACGCTCCGCGTATGGCAATTCAGGTCTGCTACGCAGACCAGCGGGAGCAAGCTCCCTCGCCACGGATTCAATATTGTCCGGTATTGGTAGAGATAATTTGAAAATGGTATTGAAGGCCAGATTTGAACACTACACAGAATCAGAATATCTCAGCCTTATAAACCGGCTATTCCAAGGAAATTACCGTTCAGAGAAAGAACACGATGACATTGTAGAAAACATCGTAAAAACTTCGGAACACCCGGATGAAATAGACATTCTGTACTATCCCGAAGAAGGCATTGAGGACAGCGCAGCCGGCGTACTAAAAGCCATCAAAGAATGGCGAGCCGCCAACGATAAACCAGTTTTTAAACCGGAATAGTCACTCCCTGAAAAACTGTCACCCAGATTAATCTCAAACTACACCACACGAAATACATATCCAAAAGCGGCAAGGTCTACGACATTGAAAACATCAGAGTCACCACACCAAAACAACACTCTGAAATCCACAAGGGAAAAAATTTAAATGCACAAACCAATTCTTTCCGATTACACCGAAGCAGATTTTCTGCGGCTCGTATCCGGAATTTGCAATGCGCAATTTGACTCGGAAAAAGAACAGGTCCGCGCAGTCCTGTTATTTGAAGAGCTGACTGAACACCCCCACGGCTCGGACATGATTTATTACGCCGACTCCGACGAGGAGGCGACCCCGGAAGCGATCGTTAGCAAAGTGAAGGAATGGCGAGCCGCCAACGGCAAACCTGATTTCAAACCAGAATAGAGTTCCAACATAACCCTGTGGCGAGGGAGCTCGCTCCCGCTCGGCTGCGCTGCAGTCGCAAACCAGAGTTCAACGTGTGCCTGACACTCCGCGCGTGCAGACTCAGGTCTGCTGCGCAGACCAGCGGGAGCAAGCTCCCTCGCCACGGGTTCAATATTGTCCGGTATTGGTAGAGATAATTTGAAAATGATATGGAAGGCCAAGTTTGAGGAATATACAGAGGCAGAATATTCAGCCCTGATTAGTCGCCTGTTCGAAGGAGATTATTCATCAGAGCGCGAACATGACGCCATCATTGAAAACATCCTACGCACGTCTCAACACCCTGATGGAACCGGCGTTCTTTATGACCCAAAAGAAGGCGTTGAGGACAGTCCAGAAGGTGTTTTAAACACCATCAAAGAATGGCGAGCCGCCAACGGCAAACCAGGTTTCAAACCGGAATAGTCAGTTCCTGAAACAAGCTGTCAGGACCGGCCTCTTCGCGAGCAGGCTCGCTCCTACAGGGACGGATGTTGATGGCCGGATGTGTGGGCGCACACATCCGGCCAGGGCGGATCAGACCGTTTCGGGATACATCACAGTGCGCAGCACGCTCACCAGTTCCTGATAGATCGCCTCCACCTCTTCGGTGATCATGCGCATGCGCAGGAAGTCGTGCACGTGGCCGCTGAATTCGCGGCATTCAAGCAATCCTCCGGTGCTGGCCAAACGTTCGGCGTAGGCGCGACCTTCGTCCAGCAGCGGGTCGAAGCCTGCCAGGGCGATGTAGGCCGGGGCGGCGCCGGCGAGGTCGTTGCTCAGCAGTGGCGAGAAGCGCCAGTCGCTGCGATCCTCGATGCTGCGGGCGTAGTGCTGGTAGAACCATTCCAGGGAATCGCTTTCCAGCAGGTAGCCTTCGCCGAGCAAGTCCATCGATTCACGGCGCTGCGAGGCGTCGGTCACCGGGTAGCAGAGCAATTGCAGGCGCGGTTTCAGCGCGCCGGGGGCGCGCGCCTCAAGCGCCAGCACGGTCGCCAGCGTGGCGCCGACGCTGTCGCCGCCAAACACCAGACGCGACAGGTCGAGAGCAAATTCATCAGCCTGTTCGCGCAGCCAATCCAGTGCATCGGCACAATCGTGCAACGCCACCGGGAACTTGTGTTCCGGCGCGCGACGGTAGCCGACCGACAACACTGCACACGGCGTGCGCGCGCAGAACTCGCGGCAGATACCGTCGTGGGAATCGAGGCTGCCGACGACAAAACCACCGCCGTGCAAAAACAGCAGCACCGGCAAGACACCGCCCTTTTGCAACGGACGGTACAGCCGCAAGGTCAGTTCAGCGCCGTCGCGGGCACGATGTTGCACCTCGCTCACGTCGACATCCGGCACGGCCCAACGCATCTGCTGCGAGGACTGCTCGAACGCCTCACGCGCCTGCTCGGGTGTCCCTTGGTGAAACGCGTCGTTCTGACTGTCTTCGACCAGATCAAGAAACGCCGCTACTTCCGAATTCAATGGCATGCATCACATCCCGGGGCGCTGCGCGCAATGCACACCGCCCCTCTCAAAAAGTTAAAGACCGGCTCAGCGCGCCGACTGTTGCAGGCAATGCTCGACCAGCGCTTCCAGCTCGGCCTGATACTGCTGCATCAAGGTCTCGATGGTGCTTGGGCGGAAGCGACGGGTGCTGTACATGCAGCGCATCGACAGCTTGCCGTCGAACACCTGACCGACGATTTCCAGCCAGTTGCCAAGGTTGGCGTCCAGACTGTAGACGTCGCCGATGTGCTCGTCCGCCGGCATCAGCATCGCCTGCTCATCAAAGGTCTGGTCGAACTGCCCCAGGTAGTTGAAGGTCAGTCGCGCCTGTGGCAACGCCGCCAGACGCTGTTGCACCGACGCATCGGCCATGTAGCGCAACGCGCCGTAGCCGACGCCCTTCTGCGGCACCGTCGCCAACTGCTCGCGTACCGCCAGAATCGACGCGCCGAAATCCTGCTCGGTCAACGGCGCCAGCCGAACCGGGAACATGGTGGTGAACCAGCCGAGCGTGCGGCTCAGGTCCAGCCCTTCGACCAGGTCTTCACGGCCGTGCCCTTCCAGTTGCACCAGTACCGACTCGGCCTCGCTCCAGCGACACAGCACACGACCGAGCGCCGTCAGCAGCAGATCGTTGATCTGCGTGCCGTACACCGCTGGCGCCTGTTTGAGCAATTGCCCGGTGCGGGTGGCGTCGAGGCCCATGAAGGTTTCTTCGCGGAAACGCACCAGATTCTTGCCACGCGGGTTGTCACACGGCAGATCCTTGCCCGGCTGATCCAGCTGTGCCAGCCAGTAATCCAGCTCTTGCTCGACCAGTGCCGGCACCTGCGCCGCGAGGCCGTCGGCCCAGACACGATAGCTGCTGGTGCGCAGCGCCAGTTGCGGTTCGCGGCCCTGACTGAACGCCTCGTAGGCCAGTTGCAAGTCTTGCAGGAATACCCGCCACGACACCGCATCGATCACCAGGTGATGCACCACCAACAGCAGACGCACCTCGCCGTCCGGCAGGTTCACCAGCAGGCCGCGCATCAGTGGCCCTTCGAGCAGGTTGAGGCTGCGCTGGGCCTGGTTGACCAGTGCGTCGAGTTGCTCGATGTCGCTGATCTCCCGTTGCCACAGCAACGGGTTGCGCTCAGCGATGCGCAAGCAGTCCGGCAACGTTTGATAGTGCTGCAACCAGCGGCCCTGGTCCTGATAGAAGCGCAGGCGCAACGAATCGTGCTGCTCGAGCATCAACCGCAGCGTCTGCTCCAGTGCCGGGGCATCCAGTGCCTGGCGCGAACGCAGCATCATTGCCTGGTTGAAATGATGCGGTTCACTCATGCCCTCGGCGAAGAACCACTCTTGGATCGGCAGCAGACCAAACGCGCCAGCCTGCGCCACATGACTGCTGTCGGCAGTCTGACTTGAGTGCGCGACCGCTTGCTGGTCGAACAGGTTGCCAATGGTCTGGAAGCGCATCAGGTCGCGCAGCTTGATCTCCAGTTTCAGTTGCGCATGGTTCCGTGCCCGGGAAATCACTTGCAGGCTGAGAATCGAATCACCGCCCAACTCGAAGAAGTTGTCGCTGATACCCACCTGCTCCACTTGCAGCACGTCGGCCCAGATCTCTGCCAGCCAACGTTCCTGCTCGTTGCGTGGCGCCTGATATTGATCGGCGCAGAACTCAGGCTCCGGCAGCGCTTTGCGGTCCAGTTTGCCGTTCGGCGAGATCGGCAGGCGCGCCAGACCAATGATCTGCAGCGGCACCATGTATTCCGGCAATTGTGCGCGCAACAGGGTCTTCAGACGGTCACCGGCGTTGTCGTCGGCGCTCACCACGTAACCGATCAACTGTTTGCCCGAGACGCCGTCACGGGCGATGACCACGGCATCGGTGACGCCGTCCTGAGCGCGCAGGCAGGCTTCGATTTCACCCAGTTCGATGCGGAAGCCGCGAATCTTCACTTGATGGTCGGCGCGGCCGACGTAATCGAGGATGCCGTCGTGACGCAGGCGCACCAGGTCGCCGCTGCGGTACAGACGACTGCCCGGCGCGCCGAACGGATCCGGCACGAAGCGCTCGGCGGTGATGGCCGCACGGCCATGGTAACCGCGGGCAACCCCGTAGCCGCCGATATACAACTGGCCGGACAAGTCTTGTGCCAGCGGATTGAGATCGTCGTCCAGCACCCACAGCGAGCGTTGGCCGACCACTCGCCCGATCGGCGCATAGGCGGCAGCGCAGGCTTCATCGTTCGGCGCTTTCCAGAGCATCGGCGTGACCACGGTTTCGGTCGGGCCGTAACCGTTGGTGATGAACTGCGGCTGCAACACGCGGCGCACTTGCGCCAGGGTCTGCTCCGGCACAGCGTCACCGCCCAGGCAGTAAATGCGCACCTTCGGCACGGCCATACCGCTGGCCTCGACGTACTCGGCCACCTGCTTGAGGTAGGCCGGCGGGAAGCAGGCGATGTCGATCGAACGGCTGAGCAAGGCGTGGCTGGTCTGCTCCGGTGTCCACAGTTCATGATCGCGCAGCACCAGGGTGCCGCCGAAGGCCAGGGTGGTCAGCCAGCGCTCATGCGCGCCATCGAAGGCGAACGACATGAAGTGCAGTTCGCGGGTGCTGGCGTCCATTTCGTACAGTTCGCGGATCGCCTGGCAATGCATGCTCAGCGGTCCGTGCGTCACCGCAACACCTTTGGGCAAACCGGTAGAGCCCGAGGTGTAGATCAGGTACGCGAGGCTGTCATCACAGGTCTGCACCCGAGGTGCGGTGTGCGGATATTGATTGCCATCGAAATGATCGAGATCGAGCAATGGCAGGTTCGCCGGCAGCGGCAAGCGCTGGCTGGCGGCGCCACGGCTGATCATCTGACGCATGCCGGAGTCTTCGATCATGAAGGCCAGACGATCGCTCGGATAATCGATGTCCAGCGGCACGTAGGCAGCGCCACTTTTGAACACCGCGAGCAAGGCCACCAGCATGTCGAGCGAGCGCTCGAGTGCGACACCGATCAGCACTTCCGGACCGGCACCCGCCGCGATCAAATGATGCGCCAACTGGTTGGCACGGCGCTCGAGTTGCGCATAGCTCAACTGCTCGTCGGCACATTCGGCGGCAATCGCCTCAGGGCGTTGCGCGGCAATCATCGCCGGTAACAGCTCGCGCCGGTGCACCGCCGCCGGTTCTGCGCCCCACTGCTGCAAGGCCTGCCATTGTGGCGCAGCCAGACGTTGCAGATTGCCGAGACGCTCGGTCGGCTGCTGCATCATGCTGTGCAGCAACACTTCCATGGTCTGGCGGATCCGCTCGACCGCTTCGACACTGAAACGATCACGCAGGAACAGGTACTCGATGGAGAACTCTTCGCCCAGATGCACCGCCAGGTCCATCGGGAAGTTGGTCACGTCATGGCTGGCCGAGGTGCCGAAGCGCAAGCCGCCCGGAGCCTGTTCCAGACGCTGGTCGATCGGGTAGTTCTCGAACACGATGATGCTGTCGAACAAGGCTTGCCCGCCCTGCCCCGACCAGCGCTGAATGTCCGCCAGCGGTGCGTGAGCATGTTCACGCAGGTCGAGGTTATAAGCCTGCAGACTGCTCAGCCAGGCGTTCAGCGGCTGTGCCGGATCGAGGGTCTGGATCACCGGCAAGGTATTGATGAACAGACCCAGCATGCTGCCGGCATTCGGCAAGCCTTCCGGGCGTCCGGCCACGGTGGCACCAAATGCCACGCTGTGCTGCCCGGTGTAGCGCTGCAACAAGAGCAACCATGCGCCTTGAATCAGCGTGTTGGCGGTGATGCCCTGCGCTCGGCAATGCTGCTGCAACAAAGCGGTCTGCTGTGCATCCCAACGGGTGTACAACGCCTGGTGACCGTGCTCGGCGGACTCGTGACGCGGGTGCATCGCCTGGCTCAACGCGGTCGGTTCGACCAGCGTCTGCAAGTGGCCGCGCCAGAACTGCTCCAGTTGCGCCGAATCCTGCTGCTGCAACCACGCGATAAAGTCGCGATAACGACCGCTCTCGCCTTCAACCTGACCGGTTGCGTAATGCTGCAGCACCTCGCCGAACAACTGCGAACTGCTCCAGCCGTCCATCAGGATGTGGTGGCTGGTCCAGATCAATTGGTACTTGTCCGCACCCAGACGAATCAGGCGCGTGCGCTGCAACGGCATGCGGTCCAGCGCAAAGCCCTGAACGCGCTGCTGGCGGGCGAACTCGGCGAGTTGCGCATCATCCATCGGCGTGTCCAGCGCTTGCAGGTCAACCACGCCCTGACGGTGGACGATCTGCAGGGGTGACGCCTGGCTGTCTTGCCAGTGGAACGACGTGCGCAGAATTTCGTGGCGCTGCACCACGCATTCCCACGCGGCACGGAAGCGCTCGATATCGAGGCCTTCCACCGACAGGTTGAGCTGGTTGACGTAGAGATCGTCGCCATCATCGGACAAGGTGTGGAACAGCATGCCCTGCTGCATCGGCGACAACGGATAGATGTCTTCGATGTCCGCGACCGCCACGGGCAAACCGTCCAGACGCGCCTGACTCAGCGCGGCCAGCGGGAAGTCCGACGGCGTCAGGCCGTGGTTGCCCGGAACCACGCAGTGGTCGATCAGCGCCGTCAGTTCACGCCCGTAATCATCGGCCAATGCCTGCACGGTCGCGGTGTCGAACATCTGCTCGCTGAAGCTCCACGACAGGCTCAGCTCACCGCCATACACCTGGCCGTTGACCGACAACCAGTTGCCCAGAGGGGCGCGATCGCTGAGGTCATTGCCGGCACTTTCGCCGGCCGGCAGGAACAGCGCAGCTTCGTCGAACTGGCTGTCGAACTGGCCAAGGTAGTTGAAGGTGATTTTCGGCGTTGGCAGGTCAGCCAAAGCCTCACGCGCCGACACATCGCCCAGATAACGCAAGGCGCCAAAACCGATGCCCTTGTCGGGAATCGCGCGCAGTTGTTCCTTGATCTGCTTGATCGAATCAGCGAGCCCGCTGGCCGGCGTCAGGTGCACCGGGAACACGCTGGTGAACCAGCCGAGGGTGCGGCTCAGATCGATATCGTCAAACAGGTCTTCACGACCATGACCTTCCAGCTGAATCAGCGCCGAGGCATGCCCGCTCCAGCGGCTGATGACGCGCGCCAGTGCGGTCAACAGCAGGTCGTTGACCTGCGTGCGATAAGCCGCCGGGGCCTGTTGCAACAGTTGCTTGGTCAGCTCAGGGGCAAGACGCGTCTGCACACTTTGCGCGTAGCGGTTTTCCAGGCTGCCGCCCGGGCGCTCGCACGGCAACGTGGCGCTCGCCCCCTGCAAGTGCTCACGCCAGAAGGCCTGTTCATCATCGAGGCTGGCGGTGTGCGCCTGCAGGCGTTCGGCCCAGGCTTTGAAGGCGCTGGTCTTGGCCGGCAACGCGACCTCGCGCCCGGCCTGAATCTGGCTGAACGCGGTGTGCAGATCTTCCAGCAGAATACGCCACGAGACACCGTCGACCACCAGGTGATGCACCACCAGCAGCAAACGCTGAGTGTGGTCCGGCAGATCGAGCAGCACACCTCGCAGCAGCGGACCGTCGTGCAGATTGAGGCTGCCCTGGGCCTGCTGACAGGTGGCTTCGATTTCACCCGGATCGGTCAGCGTGCGCTGCCAGAGCAGTGCTTGCGCAGGATCGATCGGGCGGTGAGTGGCTGTCCAGCCGTCAGTCGTTTCACTGAACGACAAGCGCAAGGCATCGTGATGCCCAACCAGTGCCTGAAGCACTTGCGCAACGGTGTCGGCGTGCAGGGTCATCGCCGGTTTGAGCAGCAACGACTGGTTCCAGTGATGCCGCTGGGGAATCTCGCTGGCGAAGAACCATTGCTGGAACGGCAGTAACGGCGTCGCGCCGCTGACCGGTCCCTGGTCGATGCTCAGCAGCGTGCCGCCCAGTTGCGCGACTGCCGCCAGTGCCTGCACGGTCTGGTGCTGGAACAAATCCTTGGGCGTGAACTGGATACCGGCCTGCCGCGCACGGCCGACCACTTGAATCGAGATGATCGAATCACCACCCAGCTCGAAGAAGTTGTCCGTGGCGCTGACACGTTCAAGGCGCAGGACATCGGCCCAGATCGTGGCGATGCGTTGCTCCATGTCGTTGCGCGGCGCCACGTAGCTGTTCTGCATCAGGCTGGCATCCGGTGCCGGCAGCGCCTTGCGATCCAGCTTGCCGTTCGGGGTCACCGGCAGTTGCGCCAGCACCATCAAGTGCGCCGGCACCATGTGCGTTGGCAGACTCTCCTTGAGGGCGTTGCGCACGCTGTCGCGCCATTCGCCCAAATGGGCTTCTGCCACCGACTGCGTCGGCACCAGATACGCCACCAGTTGCTTGCCGCTGGGCCCGGCATGCGCCAGCACCACGGCTTCGCGCACGCTGCTCAGTTCCAGCAGACGCGCTTCGATTTCGCCCAGTTCGATGCGGAAACCACGGATTTTCACCTGGTTGTCGACGCGGCCCTGATAGTCAAACACGCCATCGGCGCGCTCACGCACCAGGTCACCGCTGCGATACAGACGACTGCCCGGCGCCCCGAACGGATCGGGTACGAAGCGTTCAGCGGTCATCGCCGGACGATCCAGATAACCCCGGGCCAGCCCGGTGCCGCCCAGGTACAACTCGCCCATCACGCCCTGTGGCAACGCGTTGAGATCAGCGCTGAGCACACAGGTGCTGCGGTCGCCGATACGCGTGCCGATGGGTGCATAGGCCGCGCCGCACTCGTCATTGCGTCCGGCCTTCCAGATCAGCGGAGTGACCACGGTTTCGGTCGGCCCGTAACCGTTGATGATGTACTGCGGCGCCAGCGCGGCACGCGCCCGCTCGAAACTGTCGTTGGGCACGGCGTCGCCGCCGAAGCAGTAGATGCGCACTGCGGGCGGCTGGCCAACCTGTTCGGCGTGCTCGGCCAATTGCTGCAGGTACACCGGCGGGAACGCCGCCACCGTCACGCCGTGTTGCTGCATGGCGGTATAGGTCTGCTCCGGGCTCCACAGACTGTCGTCGCGCAACAACAGCCGCGAGCCATGGGTCAGCGGGGTCAGCCACCGCTCATGTGCGCCGTCGAACGCGAACGACATGAAATGCAGTTCGCAATCGTCCGGGGTCATTTCATAGCGCTGGCCGATGGCCTGGCAATGCATCGCCAACGGGCCGTGCTCCACGCACACCCCCTTGGGTTGTCCGGTGGAACCCGAGGTGTAAATCACGTAGGCGAGGTTTTCCGCCTGCACGTCGACCTGCGGCGCAACGTCTGGCCATTCGGCGCTCGACAGCGTGTCCAGGTCCAGTGCGCGCAGACCGGCGCTCAGCGGTAACTGGGTGCGCAGTTGCGAATCAGTGAGCAACAGGGCGATGCCCGAGTCTTCGATCAGATAGGCCAGGCGCTCGCGCGGATAACTGGCGTCCAGCGGCACGTAGGCGCCGCCGGCCTTGAGCACAGCGAGCAAGGCGACCAGCATCGATGCGCTGCGCGGCAGGGCTACGCCGACGCGCACTTCCGGGCCGACGCCTTCATTGATCAACACATGCGCGAGGCGATTGGCCTGGGTTTCAAGCGCGGCGAAGGTCAACGCCTGATCGCCACAACGCACGGCCTCTTGTTGCGCCTGCTGCGCCGCAATCACCGCAATGCGCTGATGCACCAGCAACGGGTCGGTGCAGGGTTGCGCACGATTGCTGTCCTGCAAACGGTTCTGTTCTTCACGGCTGAGCAGGGTCAACGCGCCAAGACGCGCATTGGCCGACTGCACGAATTGCTCCAGCAGCGAGGCCAGTTGTGCGTGCAAACGCACAATCGCCTCCTGGCTGAAATTCGCCGTGGCAAAGCTGTAATGCACCGACAGGGTTTCGCCCAGATTGACCCCGACCGTCAACGGGAAGTTGGTTTGTTCACGGGTGTCGACCGCGCCGAAATTCAGGCCCAGCGCTGAGCCTTGCTCCAGCGCTTCGGAGATAGGGTAGTTCTCGAACACCAACAGGTTGTCGAACAGGCCATCGCTGCCCTGCCCCGACCAGCGCTGGATATCGGCCAGTGGCGTGTGTTCGAAATCACGCAGGGCGATATTGAGTTCTTGCACGGTTTGCAGCCACTGGCTGACCGTCAGTTGCGGTTCCGGACGGGCAATCACCGGCAAGGTGTTGATGAACAGGCCGACCTGCTGCTCGACCCCCGGCAGGTTCGCCGGACGCCCCGACACGGTGGCGCCGAATGCCACGGTCGATTGCCCGGTGTAACGCTGCAACAGCAGCAGCCACGCCGCTTGCACCAAGGTGTTAAGGGTGACTTTTTGCTGGCGGGCAAATTCACTCAGGCGCAACGTGCCGGTGGCGTCGATCCACTGCTGATATTGTTCGATCCCGCCATTTGCGCTCGCCGAACGATCCGCCAGCCCTTGGGCCAGGCGGGTCGGCTCATCAAATTGAGCCAGACGCTCAAGCCAGAACTGCTCGCTGAGCTGACTGTCCTGACGCTGCAGCCAGGCGATGTAATCGCTGTAGCGGCCGATGGTCGCTGCAGGCACTTGCCCGGCATAGCGTTGCAACACCTCACCGAGCAATTGCGAGTTGCTCCAGCCGTCCATCAAAATGTGATGACTGGTGTAGAGCAGTTCGTGACGGTCTACAGCTGTGCGCACGACCACCAGGCGTAACAGCGGCACCTCGTTCAGGTCGAACGGACGGCTGCGCTCGGCCTCGGCCAGCGCATCCAGCGCCTCACTCGGCTGGCCGCGCCAGTCGTGAACGGTGAACGGCAGCGTGGCCGTGCGTTCGACGATTTGCAGTGGCTGCACTTGCGCGCCGCCCCAGACAAACCGCGTACGCAGAATGTCATGAGCCTCCAGCGCCGCTTGCCAGGCCTGACGAAAACGCTCGACATCGAGCCCTTCCACCGACACGCGCATCTGGTTGATGTAATCGCCCGAACCTTTTTCGTACAGGGTGTGGAAAAGCATGCCCTGCTGCATCGGCGACAGCGGATAAACGTTGTCCACCGCTTGCGGATCCGTGATCAGCTGATCGAGCTGCGCCTGGCTCAGGTCAGCCAACGGGAAGTCCGACGGCGTCACGCCGCGGTTGTGCGCCTCACAGCAATGGGCGATCAGCGCATTGAGTTCTTGCGCATAGTCGTCAGCCAGACGCTGGATCGTCGCCTGATTGAACATTTCGTGGCTGAACGACCAGCTGAGGTTGAACTCACCGCCATAGACCTTGCCGTTGATGTCCAGCCAGTTGGCCAGCGGTGCCAACGAACTCTGTTCACGGCCGGTGCTTTCACTGGCGGGCACGAACAGCGCGGCATCGTCGAACTGGCTGTCGAACTGCCCCAGGTAGTTGAAGGTAATGCGCGGTACCGGCTGCGCTGCGAGGGTCTGCTGCGCGTGTTCATCGCCCAGGTAACGCAAGGCTCCAAAACCCAGGCCTTTGTTCGGCACGCCACGCAGCTGTTCCTTGACCGCCTTGAGCGAGTCGGCCAGGCCCATGGCCGGGGTCAGGCGCACCGGGAACAGGCTGGTGAACCAGCCAACGGTGCGGCTCAGGTCGATGTCGTCGAACAGCTCCTCACGGCCATGCCCTTCGAGTTGAATCAGGGTCGAAGCCTGACCGGTCCAGCGGCAAATCACCCGCGCCAGTGCCGTCAGCAGCACATCGTTGATTTGTGTGCGATAGGCGGCGGGCGCCTGCTGCAACAGTTGGCGGGTCTGATCGGCATTCAGGCGGGTTTCCACACTCACCGCGTGACGGTTTTGCAAGGTCGCCGCAGGGTTGTCGCAAGGCAGATCGGCAGGCGCCTCGCCCAACTGCTCGGCCCACCATGCCAGTTCGTTGTGCAGCTCGCCGGCGGCGAACGTTTGCAGGTGTTGCGCCCAGTCTTTGAACGGGCTGGTCTTGGCCGCGAGTTTGATCGTCTGACCGTTTTGCAGTTGCTCGCAAGCGTTCTGCAAATCTTCCAGCAACACGCGCCAGGACACACCGTCGACCACCAGGTGATGGATCGCCAGCAACAGGCGCTGGCTGCCGTCGGCCACATTCAGCAGCACGGCGCGCAACAGCGGGCCGTTTTGCAGATCGAGGCTGCCTTGCGCGGCGTCGCACACCGCTTCGATTTCGTCGTTGTGCTGCACGCTCGCCTGTTGCAGCAACGGCTGGTTATCCGGCGCACGGTGCGTGGCCGTCCAGCCTTCAGCGCCTTCGTTGAAGCTCAGGCGCAAGGCATCGTGATGCGCCACCAGCGCCTGCAAGGCACGTTCGAGGACATTGGCATCGACCGTCTGCGATGGTTTGAGCAGCAGCGACTGGTTCCAGCGCTGACGCTCAGGAATCTGCAGTTCGAAGAATCGTTGCTGGAACGGCAGCAACGGCGTGCTGCCAGTGACGGCGCCCTGCTCGATGCTGAACGCCGCCTCGCCACGCTGGGCGACCCGGGCCAGACCTTGCACGGTCTGGTACTGGAACAAATCCTTGGGGGTAATGCGCAGACCGGCCTGACGCGCGCGGCTGACCACCTGAATGGAGATGATCGAGTCACCGCCCAGGGCAAAGAAGTTATCCGTGACGCCCACCTGCTCCAACCCGAGCACGGCCTGCCAGATCTCACACAATTGCCGTTCGCTGTCGTTGCTCGGCGCCAAATAGGTGTGCTGTTCCAGCGCTGCATCAGGTTTGGGCAGGGCCTTGCGATCAAGCTTGCCGTTGGGAGTCAGCGGCAGTTGTTCGAGGAACAGCAAGTGCGCCGGCACCATGTACTCCGGCAGGTGTTCACGCAGGCCGGCCTTGAGTACTTCGCGCAGCCGCGCTTGTTCTTCGGCATTGCCCAGGGCAGCGCTCGGCACGATGTAGGCGACCAGTTGCTGACCGCTCGCGCCTTCCTGCGCCAGCACCGCCAGTTCGCGCACCGCGTCTTGTTGCAGCAGGCGTGCTTCGATCTCGCCCAACTCGATGCGGAAACCGCGCACCTTGACCTGATGGTCGATACGCCCGACGTATTGCAGGTTGCCGTCAGCTTGATAACGCGTCAGGTCACCCGTGCGGTAGAAGCGCTCGCCCGGAGCGCCGAACGGGTTCGGCAGATATTTTTCTGCGGTCAACGCCGGTCGGGCCAGGTAACCGCGGGTGATGCCGGCACCGGCCAGATACAGTTCGGCGGCCACGCCTTGCGGCACCGGTTGCAGCTCGCCATCAAGGACATAGCTGGCGGTGTGCTTCAGTGGCCGGCCGATGCTCGGCTGGCCACCGGCCGTGCGCCGGGTCCAGGTCGAATAGGTGGTGTCTTCCGACGGGCCATACAGGTCGAAAACATGCTCGACCGTCGGTTGCGCGTATAGGGTGTCCACCAGCGCTTGCTTGAGCGGCTCGCCGGCCAGATTGATGATGCGCACGCTCGGCGGGATCTCGCCGCTGCGTTGCAGGGCGGCAATCGCCGACGGCACGGTGTTGATCAGGCGCACTTGATCGCGGGCCGGCAGCTGCGGCAATTCCAGCGCATTGCGGGCGATGACCAGCGAACCACCGTTGGCCAGGGTGACAAACAGTTCCCACACCGACAGGTCGAAACACACCGAGGTCGAGGCCAGCACGCCTTGAATATCGTCGCGGCTGTACACCGATTGCGACCAGTCGATCAGCGCCAGCACGTTGCGATGCGCAATCGCCACGCCTTTCGGTTTGCCGGTAGAACCGGAGGTGTAAATCACATACGCCAGGTTGTCGGCCGACACCCGCGTGTCCGGCGCATGCGCAGGGTACGCGGCGAAATCTTCGGCGGCGTTGTCCATCAGCAGCACGTCGGTATCGGCCGCGATCGCCAGATTGGCAGCGACCTCTCGTTCGGTCAGCAGGCACAACGCACGGCTGTCTTCGAGCATGTAAGCGACACGGTCGGCCGGGTAATCCGGATCGAGCGGCACGTACACACCCCCTGCCTTGAGCACGGCCAGCAGCGCGACCAGCAGATTCTCCGAGCGCTGCATCGCCACGCCGACCCGCACTTCCGGGCCGACGCCACGCTCGATCAAGGCATGCGCCAACGGGTTGGCCCGCGCTTCAAGCTGGGCATACGTCAGGTGCCGCTCGGCAAAGGTCACCGCCCGTGCATCCGGGGTCTGCGCCGCCTGGCGAGCGATCAACTGGTGGATGCACAGATCGCTGGCAAACGGAGCGTCCACAGGGTTCCAGTCGTGCAGCAAGACCTGCCGCTCACTGGCATCGAGCAACGGCAACTCGCCGACGCGCTGTTGCGCATCGCTGACGATACCCTTGAGTAACGCCTGCAAGTGCCGGCCCATCCGCTCGATGGACGTCGCCTCAAACAGGTCCGTGGCGTAGATCAGCGAGGCCCAAACGCCTTGCGGCGACTCGTGGGTTTCCAGGGTCAGGTCGAACTGCGCCGTGAGGCTGTCCCAGTTCACACTTTCAACCGCAAGCTCCGGCAATTGCATGGCCTGATTGGCCTGCCGCGCGCCGCTCTGATGGTTGAACATCACCTGGAACAACGGGCTGCGGCTCAGGCTGCGTTCCGGCGCAAGGGCTTCGACCAATTGCTCGAACGGCAGATCCTGATGCGCCTGCGCGCCCAGCGCCGATTGCCTGGCCTGGGCCAGCAACGCGCTGAACGGCATGCTGCTGTCGAGGCTGGCGCGCAGGACTTGGGTGTTGACGAAAAAGCCGATCAACCCTTCGGTTTCCGCGCGGTTGCGGTTGGCAATCGGCACGCCGATGCGAATGTCATCCTGACCGCTGTAGCGATGCAGCAAGGTCTGGAACGCCGCCAGCAACAGCATGAACATCGTCACGCCTTCACGGCGCGCGAGGTCCTGCAAGCCTTTGCTCAACGCCGCGTCCAGTTGCAGATCCAGACGTGCGCCGCGATAGCTTTGCACCAGCGGGCGCGGATGGTCGGCCGGCAGTTCCAGCACGCCCGGATCCAAACCCAGGTGTTCGACCCAATAGCTCAGTTGCCGCTCGCGCTCACCGGCGTCCATCCAGCTGCGTTGCCACTGGGCGAAATCGGCGTACTGAATCGGCAACGGTGCCAGCGTGGCCGGCGCGCCCCGACTGAACCCGGCATAGAGTTCGATCAGCTCGCCGACCATCACTTGCATCGACCAGCCATCGGAAATGATGTGATGTTGCACCATCACCAGAACGTGATCGTCCGGTGCCAGTTGCAACAGGCAGACTCGCAGCAACGCATCCTGTTCAAGGTCGAACGGGCGGGCGATCTGTGCTTCGATGGCCGCGCGCAAACGCGGCTCATCGACTTCGCCTGCCAGTGGGTGAACCTCGATCTGCAAGGCAAACGGCGCCTTGATCAGTTGAATGGCCTTGTCCTGATCACCTCGGGCAAACCCGGTGCGCAGACTTTCGTGACGTTCGATCAGCGTATCGAAACTGCGCTGCAGTACCGCCATGTCCAGGGCGCCGCGCAAGCGCAACGCCGTGGGGATGTGGTACGCCGCGCTGTCCGGCTCCATCTGCCAGAGAAACCACTGCCGCTCCTGGGCATAAGACAACAGCAGCGGTTCACCTTCGGTGCGCCGGAAAATCGGCGCGATGCCATAAAGGTTAATGCCCTGTTTGCCCAGTAGAATCGCCAGCGCCTTGCGTTTCTCGGGAGAAAGCGCGCCTACCGATTCAATCAACTGCTGCATGCCGTGGTCCTCTCAGGAAATCAGTTTTTCAAGTTCATCTGCTGATAAACGATTGAGAGCCTCCAAGGATTTAGCCAAAACATCATGAACGGGCTGCAAATCAGGCTGCAGGTCTTGTACGGCCGCGCTGAAAGCCGCCAGATCGGCACTGGCGAACAGGTTGGCCAACGGCACTTCGAAGCCCAACAACTCGCGCAAACGCAGGGCCACCTGAGTGGCCAGCAGCGAATGGCCGCCGAGCTCGAAGAAGTTGTCCGTCAGGCCGACTCGCTCCAGCTTCAACACGTCGGCCCAGACCCCGGCGATCTGCTGTTGCAGTTCGCTTTCAGGCGCCACGTAGGTGTTTTGCAGCAGGCTGGCATCCGGTTGCGGCAGGGCCTTGCGGTCGAGCTTGCCGTTGGCGGTCAGCGGCAGGCTGTCGAGCAACAACAGGTGCGCCGGCACCATGTAATCCGGCAGGTTGTGCTTGAGCGCCTGGCGCAGGTGCTCACGCCACGGGCCCTGTTGATCGAGTTCAACCGACTGATCGGCCACCAGATACGCGACCAGTTGCACGCCACCGGCGCCTGGCTGATCGAGGACCACGGCCTGACGGATTTGCGGCAGCGCCAACAATTGCGCCTCGATTTCCCCCAGCTCGATACGGAAACCACGGATCTTCACTTGATGGTCGATGCGTCCGGCGTACTCGATCCGGCCATCGGCGCGATAGCGCGCCAGGTCACCGGTGCGGTACAGCCGCGCGCCGTCGTCACCGAACGGGTTGGGCACGAAACGCAATGCGCTGAGGTCGGCACGCTTGAGATAACCGCGTGCCAGCCCGGCGCCGCTGACGTGCAATTCGCCGATGCAGCCCTTCGCCACCGGTTGCAGGTCGGCGTCGAGCACGTACCAGCCGAGGTCCGGGATCGGTTCGCCCAGCGGGCTGCCGGCATCCTGTTCGAGATCAGCCAGGGTCAACGGACGGTAAGTCACGTGAACCGTGGTTTCGGTAATGCCGTACATGTTGACCAGTTGTGGCGCAGTGTCGCCGAAGCGTTCGAACCATGGACGCAGGCTGCGCACTTCCAGCGCTTCACCGCCAAACACGACGTAACGCAGCGACAGTTGTGCATCCTGTGGTGCGTCGCAGGCGACTTGCATCAGTTGCTTGAAGGCCGACGGCGTCTGGTTGAGCACGGTGATGCGCTCACGGCTCAGCAGCGCATGGAACTCCTGCGGCGAGCGGCTGACGCTGTGCGGCACGATCACCAGACGCCCGCCATGCAACAGCGCGCCGAAGATTTCCCAGACCGAGAAGTCGAACGCGTACGAGTGGAACAGCGTCCAGCGGTCCTCGGCACCGAAACTGAACCAAGGGTCCGTGGCCTCGAACAGACGCAGCACGTTGTCGTGAGCCAGCAGCGTACCTTTCGGCTTGCCGGTGGAGCCCGAGGTGTAGATCACGTAAGCGAGGCTGGCGCTGTCGGCCCAGACCTGCGGATCGGTTGCCAATTGATCCTGCCAGCGGCTGTCATCACCCAGCAGCAGGGTTTCGACGCTGTCGGCCACCGCCAGATGATCGAGCACCCCCGGCTGCATCAGCAGCAAGGCAATGCCGCTGTCTTCGATCATGTATTGCAAGCGCTCGGCCGGGTACTGCGGATCCAGCGGCAGGTAAGCGCCGCCTGCCTTGAGGATGGCGACCAGGCCGACGATCATGTCGATCGAACGCTCGGCAGCCAGACCGACCAGCACATCGGCGCCGACGCCCCGTGCGATCAGGGCATGGGCCAGGCGGTTGGCACGGGCGTTGAGTTCGCCGTAGCTCAATTGTTCATCGCCCAGGCTCACGGCAATTGCCTGCGGTGCCCGACGCACTTGTGCTTCGATCAGCTGTGGCAGAGTGCGGGTTTGCGCAAAGGTGGCCGGCGCACGGTTCCAGTCCTGCAACACCGCCTGGTGCTGCGCGGCATCGAACACACTCAGGTCGGCCAACAGACGTTGCGTCGATGAGTCGGCCATTTGCTGCAACAGGTGCTGCAAGTGGCCGCTTATCTGCTCGATCTGCGCAGCGCTGAAATGTTGCCGGGCGTAGGCGAATTGCAACGACAGGCTGTCGCCCAGATCCACCAGCACCGTCAACGGCAGGTTGGTCTGTTCCTGGCTGCACGCCTGGCCGAAGCGCAAACCTTGCGGCGCACCGTTGTTCAGCGCCTCCGACACCGGGTAGTTCTCGAACACCAGCAGGCTGTCGAACAAGCCTTCGCCACGTTGCCCGGACCAGCGCTGGATGTCTGCCAGCGGCGTGTATTCGAATTCGCGCATGGCCAGGTTCAGCGCCTGCACTGTTTGCAGCCACTCACCGAGAGGTTGCTCGACACGCGGGGTGGCGATCACCGGTAAGGTGTTGATGAACAAACCGACCTGTTGCTCGACGCCTGGCAGCTCGGCCGGACGCCCGGCGACCGTAGCGCCGAACGCCACGGTCGGTTGCCCGGTGTAACGCTGCAACAGCAGCAACCAGGCGGCCTGCACCACGGTGTTGAGGGTGACCTTGTGCTGACGGGCGAAAGCGCCCAGACGTTGCGTCTGCTCACGGCCCAGCCAGCGGGTTTGCTGGTCGTAACCGCTTTGGCCAGCGGTCGCCAGCGTATCCAGGCAGCTGCGGGCCAAGTGAGTCGGTTCCTCCAGGTCGGCCAGACGCTCAGTCCAGAAGCGTTCGCTGGCCTGACCGTCCTGACGCTGCAGCCAGCCGATGTAATCAGCATAACGGCCCAGCGGCGCGGCCGGGGTTGCACCGGCGTAGCGCTGCATCACTTCGCCGAGCAACTGCGAGTTGCTCCAGCCGTCCATGAGGATGTGATGGCTGGTGTAGATCATTTCGTGGCGGTCATCATCGGTGCGCACCAGCACCAGACGCAGCAACGGTGCCTGCAACAGGTCGAAGCCCTGTTGCAGTTGCTCTTGCGCCAGCACGTCGAGCGCCGACGGCAGGTCAGCGCGGCCTCGCCAGTCCTGCAGGCTGAACGGCAACTCGGCCTGGCGCTGGACGATTTGCAGCGGCTGTTCCTGCTCGGAGATCCACACGAACCGCGTACGCAGAATCGCATGGCGGTCGACCGCGCCCTGCCAGGCCTGACGCAAACGCTCGGGATCCAGGCCTTCGACGCTGACGCGCATCTGGTTGATGTAATCGCCCGAACCTTGTTCGTACAGGCTGTGGAACAACATGCCCTGTTGCATCGGCGACAGCGGGTAGATGTCTTCGACATCGGCACCGGCACCCGGCAAGGCGTCGAGCTGTTGCTGGTTGAGCGACGCCAACGGGAAGTCCGACGGCGTGATGCCGGCGTTCTGCGCGGCGCAGCAATGCTCGACCAGCGCCGCCAGTTCGACCGCGTATTCATCGGCCAGACGTTGAATGGTCGTTTCATCGACCATTTCGCGGCTGAACGTCCAGCCCAGGCTCAACTCGCCACCGTAGACCTGACCGTTGAGTTCCAGCCAGTTGCCCAGCGGCGCCAACGGGCTCTGTTCGTCGCCGGCCTTTTCGCTGGCCGGGGCGAACAGTGCGCCGTCATCGAACTGGCTGTCGAACTGCCCGAGGTAGTTGAAGGTGATGCGCGGTGTCGGCAGCGCCGCCAGCTCACGGCGGGTCGCTTCGTCGCCGAAGTAACGCAACACGCCGAAGCCCAGGCCTTTGTCGGGAATCGCCCGCAGCTGTTCCTTGATCTGCTTGATCGAACCGTCAAGCGACGCGGCGGGAGTCAGGCGCACCGGGAACAGGCTGGTGAACCAGCCGACGCTGCGGCTCAGGTCGAGGTCGTCGAACAGGTCTTCGCGACCGTGGCCTTCCAGCTGAATCAAGGTCGAGGCGTGCCCCGTCCAGCGGCAGATGACTCGGGCCAGCGCGGTCATTAGCAGGTCGTTGACCTGAGTGCGATAAGCCGCCGGCGCCTGTTGCAGCAGTTGTCGGGTCAGCACTTGATCGAGGCGCGTCTGGACGGTGTGTGCGTAACGATTTTGCAGACTGGCCTGTGGATGGGTGCACGGCAGGTCGACGGGCGCATCAGCCAGTTGTGCGCGCCACAGCTCGAGTTCGCCAGCGCGTTGCGGCGCGTGTTGTTGCAAACGTTCGGCCCAGTGCTTGAAGGCACTGGTCCTGGCTGGGAGGCGCGGGGTCTTGCCGTCGATGCGCTGCTGGTAAGCGCTTTGCAAATCTTCCAGCAGAATCCGCCATGACACACCGTCCACCACCAAGTGGTGCACCGCCAGCAGCAAGCGTTGCGAACCATCGGCCAGGGTCACCAACAAGCCACGCAACAGCGGGCCGTGAGCCAGGTCGAAGCTGCGTTGTGCCTCAAGGCAAGCGTCCTGCAACTGTTGTTCATCGCTGACACTCGCCTGCATCAGCAGGGTGTGTTGCATCGTTGTTGCGTGATGATTTGCGGTCCAGCCGCTGGCCGTTTCGGTGAACGACAGGCGCAAGGCATCGTGATGCGCGACCAGTGCTTGCAAGGCTTGCTCAAGCGCAGTTGCCTCAATGCTGACGGCCGGTTTGAGCATCACCGACTGGTTCCAGTGATGCTGCTCGGCAATCTCAGCCGCAAAGAACCACTGCTGGAACGGCAGCAACGGCGTGGCGCCACTGACCGCGCCCTGATCGATCTGCGCCGCGCCATCGCCCAGCGTCGCGACGCCCGCCAGCGCCTGGACGGTCTGGTACTGGAACAAGTCTTTGGGGGTAAAGCGGATTCCGGCCTGACGGGCACGGGCTACCACTTGAATCGAAATGATCGAATCGCCACCCAGTTCAAAGAAGTTATCGGCCAAGCCGACTCGCGGCAGCTTCAGCACATCGGCCCACACCGCAGCGATACGCTGCTCCAGCTCATTGCGCGGAGCGATGTATTCGGCTTTGCCGGCGCCCAATTCAGGCTTCGGCAGCGCCTTGCGATCCAGCTTGCCGTTGGGACTCAACGGCATCTGCGGCAACGTCAGCCACTGGTTGGGCACCATGTATTCCGGCAGCCCGGCGTGCAGATGACGCATCAGGGTGTCGCGCCAGTCCGCGCTGTCTTCGTTCAGCACCACGTAACCGGTCAACAGTTTGCCGTCGATCACCAACACCGCGGCTTCTCGGACATTGGCGTGTTCGAGCAGACGCGCTTCGATTTCGCCGAGTTCGATACGCAGGCCGCGCAGCTTGACCTGATGGTCGATTCGGCCGGCATATTCGATCACGCCGTCGGCGCGGTAGCGTGCCAGGTCACCGGTGCGGTAGATCCGTTCGCCGGCGCCGAAAGGGCTGACCGCAAAACGTTCGGCGGTCAGCGCCGGACGCTGGTGGTAGCCGCGCGCCAGACCGACGCCCGCCAGGTACAACTCGCCGAGCACGCCGGTCGGCACCGGCTCAAGGTTATCGTCAAGGATGTAGCAGCCGAGGTTGGCAATCGGCTGACCGATCGGCACGCTGTCGCGGCCCTCCTCCACACACGTCCAGTGCGTCACGTCGATGGCCGCTTCGGTCGGGCCGTAAAGGTTGTACAGCCCGGCAGTTGGCAGCTTGGCGAAGACTTGCTGTTGCGCGTCTGCCGGCAGCGCTTCACCGCTGCAGACGATGCGTTGCAGGCTGGTGCACGTACCGACCTCGGCGTCTTGCAAGAAGGCTTGCAACATCGACGGCACAAAGTGCAGCGTGGTGATGTGTTCGCGATTGATCAGCGCCACCAGTTTTGCCGGATCGCGGTGATCGCCCGGGGCTGCGACGACCAGACGTGCGCCGGTCATCAGTGGCCAGAAGAACTCCCACACCGACACGTCAAAGCTGAACGGGGTCTTTTGCAGCACGCTGTCGCCCGCGCCGATCTCATAGGCCTGTTGCATCCAGCACAGACGGTTGGTCAGGGCGACATGACGGTTGCCAGCGCCTTTCGGTTTGCCGGTGGAGCCGGAGGTGTAAATCACGTAGGCAAGGTTTTCACCTGTGACCGCTACATCGGGATTGGCGCTCGCGAAGCCCTCCAGCGACGCCTCGATCAACAGGGTTTGTACCTGACCGCTCAATGGCAAGGCATCGAGCAGATGCGCCTGAGTCAGCAACAGCTGGACGCCGCTGTCTTCGATCATGTAGGCCAGGCGATCCTGCGGGTATTCAGGGTCCAGCGGCACATAGGCGCCCCCGGCCTTAAGCACGGCCAACAGCGCGACGACCATTTCGATCGAACGTTCGGCGGCGATGCCGACCAGGCTTTCAGGTCCGACACCCAGCGCCATCAGCTTGTGCGCCAACTGGTTGGCGCGGGCATTGAGTTGCGCGTAGCTCAGGCATTCATCGGCGTATTTCAGCGCCATGGCGTCCGGCGTGCGCAGCACCTGCGCTTCGATCAACTGCTGCACGCTCAGGTGCAACGGGTACTCGGTGGCAGTGGCGTTCCAGTCTTCGAGAATCTGCTGACGCTCCTGCGCGGCGAGCATCGGCAACGCGGCGATCGCCTGCTGCGGTGCAGCGACAATCGCCCGCAGCAATGCCTGCCAGTGTTCGAACAGGCGCGCGATGGTCGTCGCCTCGAACAGATCGCTGGCGTAAGTCAGACTGACCATCAGCCCGGCGGCGGTTTCGGTGGTGTCCAGGGTCAGGTCGAACTGGGCGGTGGCGCTGTCCCACGGCAGGCCTTCGATGCGCAAATCCGCCACAGCGGTGACCGGCGCGGCATCGCGCTGGTGGTTGAACAGCACCTGGAACAACGGGCTGTGGCTCAGGCTCCGCTCTGGCGCCAGCGCTTCGACCAATTGCTCGAACGGCAGATCCTGATGCGCCTGGGCGCCCATTGCGGCCTGACGCGTCTGCGCCAGCAGATCACGGAAACTCAGGTCCCCGGCAAACTGTGCACGCATCACCTGGGTGTTGACGAAGAAGCCGATCAGGCCTTCGGTTTCAGCGCGGTTGCGGTTGGCAATCGGCACACCGACGCGGATATCGTCCTGACCACTGTAGCGGTGCAACAGGGTCTGGAACGAGGCCAGCAAGAGCATGAACATCGTCACCCCCTCACGTCGGGCAACCTCCTGCAATTGCGCACTCAACGCGGATTCCAGCGGCGCATCCAGCCGCGCGCCACAATAGCTCTGCACCGCCGGACGCGAATGGTCCAGCGGCAGCTCCAGCACCGGTTGTTCGCCGCCGAGTTGAGCCCTCCAATAATCGAGTTGACGCTGACGCTCACCGGCGTCCATCCACTGTCGTTGCCACTGGGCAAAATCGGCGTATTGCAGCGTCAGCGCTGCCAGTTCGAGCGGTTGTCCGGCGCATTCTGCGGCGTACATCGCCATCAGTTCGCGCACCATCACTTGCATCGACCAGCCGTCAGAAACGATATGGTGCTGAGTGATCACCAGCACATGATCATCCGCCGCCATCCGTAGCAGAGCGACGCGCAGCAGTGGCCCGTTCAACAGATCGAACGGTTGGCGGATCTGCGCCTGCACCCAGTTCGCCGGCCCCTCTTCGGTGTTGAGGCGGTGTTGTTCAATCGTCAATTGTCCCTGCGCATGAACCACCTGCACGGTGCGTTCGTCGTCCTGACGGAACGTGGTGCGCAACGGTTCGTGACGGGCCACCAGTTGATTGAAGCTGTGCTGCAACGCAGCGATGTCCAGCGCACCGCGCAAGCGCAGCGCACTTGGCACGTGGTAAGCGGCGCTGTCCGGCTCCAGTTGCCAGAGGAACCACTGACGTTCCTGGGCATAAGACAACGCCAGTGCATCACCGCGCGGCAACGCCAGCATTGGCACAGTTTCGCTGTGTTGCAGGGTCGCGCAGGCGGCGGCAAAGGCTTGCAGCGTCGGCTGCTCGAACAGGGTGCGCATCGGCACATCGAGCTTGAGCGTCTGGCGGACCCGGGAAATCACCTGGGTGGCCAGCAACGAGTGACCGCCGCGTTCGAAAAAGTGATCGTTGAGCCCCACCGCGCCGGACTCCAGCACGGCTTCCCAGATCTGCGCCAGTTGCACCTGCAGCAAGGTCTGCGGCGCGGCATAAGCGCACAAATCCTGGTTCAGTTCGGCTTTCGGCAGCGCGGTGCGATCCAGTTTGCCGTTGTTGTTCAAGGGCAACGCGTCCAGCAACAGCAGGTGCGCCGGCACCATGTAATCGGGCAGCACTTGTTGCAGCGAAGCTTTGAGCGAGCCCAGCCACTGCGCCTGCGCGGTCGCAGGCTCGGTGCCTGCTTCGGGCACCACATAAGCCACCAGTTGTGCGCCCCCCGGGAAATCCTGAGCGATGACTGCGGCGGCGTGCACGCCTTCCTGTGCTTGCAGACAGGCTTCGATTTCCCCCATCTCAATGCGCAAGCCACGAATCTTCACCTGATGGTCGATCCGCCCGGCGTATTCCAGATCGCCGTTTTCGTTATAACGGGCCAGGTCGCCGCTGCGGTACAGCCGCGCCCCCGCCTCGGCAGCAAACGGGTCTGGCAGGAAGCGCTCGGCGGTGAGGGCCGGACGGTCGAAATACTGCTGCGCCAGACAGGCGCTCGCGCCAATGCACAACTCGCCGACACCGCCAGCCGGCAGCAATTGCCCGGCGCAGTCGAGCACGTACAACGCGCGGCCGGGGATGGCTCGGCCAATCGGAATGCCGAAACTATCGTTGGCATCGCTCAGGCGGCAATCGTGGACGCTGGACACCACCGTCGCCTCGGTCGGCCCGTAGGTGTTGAGCAAGCGCACGTGGTTCAGCCCAGCCTCGTGCCACAGGCGCAGGCCTTCGACCGACATCGCTTCACCACCGACGTGAACCTGACGCAACGGGCCCAGGCTGGCGATGTTGCCGCCAGCACATTCACGCGCCAGCAAGAACCAATAAGCTGCCGGCAAGTCCGCCAGGGTCACGCCATTGCCGACGATCTGCTCGGCCAACTGGATGACGTCCCAGAGTTCGTCACCGCGCATGATCAGCGCCGCACCGACACACAGCGGCGGGTAGCACTGTTCGACAAAACCATCGAAGCTGAACGTCGCAAATTGCAGCACGCGATCATCAGCGGTGAGCGCCGAATACTCGGCACCGGTCTGGCAGAACTCGCGCAGCGCCGCGTGAGCAATCGCCACGCCTTTTGGCTGGCCGGTGGAACCCGAGGTGTAAATCACGTACGCCAGGTCATCGACCGTGGCGTGATTCAGCGGATCGCTGTCCGGATAAGCGCCCAGCGTCTCGATGATTTCGCCCAGGTGCAAATGTTCAAGACCTGCCGGCAGCGGCACGTCTTGCAGCAGAGCGGATTCATCGAGCAGCAGATCGACACGGCTGTCTTCGATCATGTAGGCCAGACGCTGCGCCGGGTAGTTGGTATCAAGCGGTACGTAAGCGGCGCCTGTCTTCAGCACGGCCAGCAAACTGACGATCATTTGCGGGCCACGACGCAGCGCCAGACCGATGCGTTTGCCCGGTGCTGCACCGCTGGCCAGCAGACGGTGAGCGAGGCGATTCGCCTGACGGTTGAGTTCGTCATAGCTCAGACGCTGTCCACCGCACTGTACGGCCAGCGCCTGCGGTGTGGCTTTGGCCTGCGCGGCAATGCGCTCGTGCACCAGGCCGGTGTGCTGCAATTGCAGCGCCGGCGGCTGGCAATGGGCGAGCATGGTGTGCGTGGCAGCGGCATCGAGCAACGTCAGGTTACCG
Source organism: Pseudomonas sp. TH06 (assembly GCF_016651305.1). Classification (GTDB taxonomy): domain Bacteria; phylum Pseudomonadota; class Gammaproteobacteria; order Pseudomonadales; family Pseudomonadaceae; genus Aquipseudomonas. The sequence continues at coordinate 449,297 of NZ_JAEKEC010000003.1, forward strand.
AGGCAAGCGGTGACGTTGGTGATCAATTGCTCAAGCAAGTGGCGCAGGTTGGCGCAGAGCATGTGCACTTGGGCGGCGCTGAATCGCGCAGCGTCGTAGCTCATCTCCAGGCTCAGCGTGGCGCCCAGTTCGATGCCCAGCGTCAGCGGATAGTGAGTGCGTTCATGGTTATGCAGGTTGCCGAAGGTCAACCCGGCCGGCGCGCCCTGTTTCAGCGCCTCGGCGACCGGGAAGTTTTCGAACACCAGCAGACTGTCGAACAGCGCCGAGCCCTGATGCCCTGCCCAGCCTTGAATGTCGTACAACGGCACATGCTCGAATTCACGCAGGGCCAGGTTCTGCGCCTGCAGATCACTCAACCACTGCCCGACGCGCTGATCCGGGCGCGGGTTGCACACCAGCGGCAAGGTGTTGATGAACAACCCCAGTTGCTGCTCGATGCCCGGCAGCGGCGCCGAACGACCGGCCACTGTCGCGCCGAACGCTACGCAGTCCTGCCCGGTGTAGCGTTGCAGCAACAGGCTCCAGGCCGCTTGCAGCAACGTGTTGAGGGTGACTTTCTGCTGACGGGCGAACTCGCCCAGACGCCGCGTTGCGGCTGCGTCGATCACCTCGCGATGCTCGTCTGTGCCGTGGCCAGCCACGGGCGCACGCACGGCATCGGCAAGCAGTGTCGGCGCCTGCAACGGCGCCAGCGCAGCGCTCCAGAACGCTTTGCCAGCGTCTGCCGATTGCTGCTGCAACCAGCCCATGTAATCGCGGTAATGCCCCACCGGCGCCGGCAATGAGCGCGCGTCGGCGTAGTGCGAAATCACCTCGCCGAGCAGCTGCGCGTTACTCCAGCCGTCCATGAGGATGTGATGGCTGGTGTAGATCAAATGCCAGCTATCGGCGGCGGTGCGCACCAGCTTCAAGCGCAACAACGGCGCGCAGTCGAGTCCGAAACCTTGCGCCCGCTCCATCTCGGCCAGCGCATCGGTGTCCGTGTTTTCCAGCACCTGCAGCGGCAGTTGCACTTGGCGGCTGATCACTTGATGGGCGCTGTCCAGGCCTTGCCAGTGGAAGCTGCTGCGCAACACATCATGACGCGCCAGCGCCGCTTGCCAGGCGTCGGCAAAACGCTGTGGATCGAGGCCCTGAATGTCCAGACGCATCTGGCTGATGTACGCCTCGACCTGCGGTTCATAAAGGGTATGGAACAACATGCCCTGCTGCATCGGCGACAGCGGATAAACATCTTCGATGACGGCGGCGGCGACCGGCAACGCATCCAGTTGCGCCTGGCTGATGCGCGCCAACGGGAAGTCCGACGGCGTCACTTGCGCGGTGTCGAGGGCGCAGCAGTGCTCGATCAGGGCAGTCAGTTCTGCGGCGTAGCGATCGACCAGATACTGCACGGTGGCGCTATCGAACATCTGCGAGCTGAAACCCCAACTCAGGCTCAATTCGCCGCCATAGACCTGGCCTTCGACCGTCAACCAGTTATCCAGCGGCGCCTGTTGATCCTGGGCGACACCGCCAAACTCGGTGGACGGCACCAGCAGCGCCTGCTCATCGAACTGACGGTCGAACTGCCCCAGATAGTTGAAGGTAATGCGCGGCGCAGGCAATGCAGCCAGTTCTTCGCGCACCGACGGCGCGGCCAGGTAACGCAGTACGCCGTAACCCAGCCCTTTGTCCGGAACCGCGCGCAGTTGTTCTTTGATCGCCTTGATCGAACCGTCGAGGTCCTCGGTCGCCACCAGATTGACGGCGAACAGGCTGGTGAACCAGCCGATGCTGCGCGTCAGGTCAATGTCGTCGAACAGGTCTTCCCGGCCATGGCCTTCCAGCTGGATCAGGGTGCCCGGCTGACCGCTCCAGCCACTGATAGTGCGCGCCAATGCTGTCAGCAGCAGATCGTTGACCTGCGTGCGATAGGCCGCCGGTGCCTGTTGCAGCAATTGGCGAGTGCGCTCGGCGTCCAGACGCCATTCGATCTTTTTACCGAAACGGTTTTGCAGACTGCCTTCAGGGCGTTCGCACGGCAGATCCTGCGCGGTGTTGTGCTGGGCTTTCCAGTAAGCCAGTTGATCGTCGAAGCGCGAAGCCTCGGTGCTCAGGCGCGCCGTCCAGCTCTGGAACGCACTGGTCCTGGCCGGCAATTGCACACCACCGCCCGCCGCGAGTTGTTCGTAGGCTTGCTGAAAATCTTCCAGCAACACGCGCCACGACACACCGTCCACTACCAGGTGATGGAGGATCAGCGACAGGCGCTGACTGCCATCGGCCATGGTCACCAACACCGCGCGCAACAGCGGCCCGTTGGCCAGATCAAGACTGCGCTGGGCTTCGTCGCAATGGGCGCTCAGTTGCGCGGTCGTCTCGGCCGTGCGCAGCCACACGTCAGCGCGTTCGACCTGTGCCGCGTACGCTTGCTGCCAGCCGTCGACGCCCTCGACAAAACGCAGACGCAAGGCATCGTGGTGATTGATTACATGGGTCAATGCCGTGTCGAGCCACTGAGCATTCAGCGCCTCGCGCGGGGTCAGCAACAGGGACTGGTTCCAGTGCTCACGCTGCGGCATCGCCCGGCTGAAGAACTGCTGCTGGATCGGCCCCAGCAACGCTTCGCCCATCGCCGATGCCTGATCCACCGAGCTGAGGCTGTCGAGGATTGCGACCAACGCCAGACTGCGCACAGTCTGATACTGGAACAGGTCGCGCGGGCTGATACGGATCCCGGCCTGCCGCGCGCGGCTGACCACTTGAATCGAAATGATCGAATCACCGCCCAGCTCGAAGAAGTTGTCTTCCAGACCCACACGCTGCAGACCGAGCACGTCTTCCCAGATCGCGGCCAGGGCCTTTTGCATGGCATCCTGCGGCGCAACGAAGGCTTGTTGCGGCGCGGCATCCGGTTCCGGCAAGGCTTTGCGATCCAGCTTGCCGTTGGCGGTGACCGGCAACCTGTCCAGCGTCAGCAGGTAGGTCGGCACCATGAATTCCGGCAGACTGCCGAGCAGCAAGGCCTTGACGTCCTGTTGCCATTGTTCGTCTGCCTGAGCGGTTTCCAGCACCAGATAGCCGACCAGATGTTTGCCGCCCTGCACCAGCACCACGGCTTCACGCACCAGCGGATGCTGCATCAGGCGGGTTTCGATTTCGCCCAACTCGATACGCAAGCCGCGCAACTTCACCTGATGATCGAGACGCCCGAGGTATTCGATGACGCCGTCGGCACGTTGGCGCACCCGGTCACCGGTGCGGTACAGGCGCGCGCCGTCGTGGAACGGGCACGGCACAAAACGCTCGGCAGTCAGCGCCGGGCGCTGGTGATAACTGCGCGCCAGCCCTGCCCCGCCCAGATACAACTCACCGGCGACGCCGCTCGGCACCGGCAACAGTTCGGCGTCGAGCACATGCGTGCGCAGGTTGGCGATCGGCCGACCGATCGGCACGCTGTCGGCGCCTTCGTCGACACAGGTCCAGTGGGTGACGTCGATGGCCGCTTCGGTCGGGCCGTACAAATTGTAGAGCCCGGCGCTCGGCAGCTTGGCGAACACTTGCAGTTGCGCATCCAGCGGCAGCGCTTCGCCGCTGCAGACAATGCGCTTGAGGCCGACACAGGCCTCGACGCCCGGCTCATGAATAAACGCCTGCAACATCGACGGGACAAAGTGCAGCGTGCTGATGCCGTAGCGGTTGATGGTCTCGATCAACAGCGATGGATCGCGGTGCGCACCCGGTGCGGCCACGACCAGACGCGCGCCGGTCAGCAGCGGCCAGAAAAATTCCCAGACCGACACGTCAAAGCTGAACGGGGTTTTCTGCAACACCGAATCACTGGCATCCAGCCCGTAAGCCTCCTGCATCCAGCACAAACGGTTAGCCAGCGCCGCATGACTGTTGCCAGCGCCTTTCGGTTTACCGGTGGAGCCGGAGGTGTAAATCACGTACGCGAGGTTCAGCGGGTCGACGACCCCATCGACACGGCCTTCGCTGTAGCGATCCAGCCAGTCAGCTTCCTGATCGAGGGTAATGACGTTCACCCCTGCCGTCGGCAGCGACGCCAGCAACGCACTCTGGGTCAGCAGCAAAGTGATGCCGCTGTCCTCGACCATGTAGGCGAGACGCTCTTGCGGGTATTCCGGATCCAGCGGCACATAGGCGCCGCCGGCCTTGAGAATCGCCAGCAGGCCGATCACCATTTCCAGCGAGCGCTCGACGCAAATCCCCACCAGACTGTCGGCCCGCACGCCTTGTTCACGCAACAGATGAGCCAGTTGGTTGGCCCGGGCATCCAGTTGTGCATAACTCAGGGTTTGCTCGGCGAACACCAGCGCCGGGGCATCCGGGGTGCGCGCCACTTGGGCTTCTATCAATTGATGAATCGGCTGCCCGCTCGGATAAACCGCTGCTGTAGCGTTCCAGGCATGCACCAGCGTGTGCTGCTCGTCCGCGTCCAGCAACGGCAGTTCGCCAATGCGTTGCGCAGGATCGGCGACCATTGCCTTGAGCAGGCGCAACCAGTGCCGCGCCATCCGTTCGATGGTCGGCGCGTCGAACAGATCGCTGGCGTAAGTCAGTGCAGCGTGTAGCTTGCCGCCTTTCTCGTAGGTGTCGAGTGTCAGGTCAAACTGAGTGGTGCGGCTTTGCCATTCGAGGCTGTCGAGCACCAGGCCCGAGGCCGTACTGAGGGCGGCGATATCGGCCACCTGCGGCTGGTGGTTGTACATCACCTGGAACAGCGGCGTGTGACTGAGGCTGCGTTCCAGTTTCAGCGCTTCGACCAGTTGCTCGAACGGCAGATCCTGATGTGCCTGAGCGCCGAGCGCCGTCTCTTTGATCGCTTGCAGCAACGCGTCGACGCGGGTCTGGCCATCCAGCCTGGTACGCAGCACCTGGGTGTTGACGAAGAAACCGATCAGACCTTCGATCTCGGCGCGATTGCGGTTGGCAATCGGCACGCCGACACGGATGTCGGTCTGCCCGGTGTAACGGTGCAGCAGCGCATTGAACGCGCCGAGCAACAACATGAACAACGTGACTTGATGCTGTTGCGCGGTGGCGCGCAGTTGCTCGGTCAATTGGCCGTCGACGGCAAACTCATAGCGCGTGCCGCGATAGCTCGGCATGGCTGGGCGCGAATGGTCCAGCGGCAATTCCAGCACCGGGTGCTCATCACCCAACTGCGCCTGCCAGTATTCCAGTTGCCGCGCTTGCTCGCCGGCTTCCAGCCAACGGCGTTGCCACAGCGCGTAATCACTGTACTGGACCGGCAGCGCTGCCAGCGCCGGAGGCTGGCCGGCGTCAAAGGCGTCATAGCAACGGATGAATTCGTCGATCAGCACGTTCATCGACCAGCCATCGGAAACGATGTGGTGCAGGGTCAGCAGCAATACGTGCTCCTGCCCGGCGAGCTTGAGCAGGGTGACCCGCAGCAACGGCCCGACAGCCAGATCGAACGGCAACACCGATTGCTGCTCGGCGGCACGAACGACAGCCTCCTCGCGTTCGGTGGCCGGCAGCGCGCTGAAATCTTCGTGACGGATGTCCAAGGTCGCCGTGGCCGGCACTTGCAGCAGACTGTCATCCGCCTGCCGCTGGAACACCGTGCGCAGGGTTTCATGGCGGGCGACCAGTGCGGCAAACGCCTGCTCCAGTGCCGACAGATTCAGCCGCCCGCTCAGGCGCACCGCACCCGGCAAGTTGTAGGCACCGCTGTGCGGGTCCAGTTGCCAGAGAAACCACATCCGTTGCTGCGCGTAAGACAACGCCTGGCGGTCTTCGGCCTCGATCCCGGCCGGAATCGGAAACCGGGCGAAATCCACGCCCTCCTTTTGCAGGGCCGCGAGGAACATCTGGCGCTTTTCCAGGGGCAACCCGATAAACCGGCGAGCAAGTTTCAAGGAGTCTTCAGCATTCATTTCTCAGCATCCGGATCAGTAGGCAGGAAGCACAAAGGCACGTCGTCCCTATAAAACGAATGCACACCGGAAAAATTAGCGAATGAGAGGAAGTATCAGGAGCGAGGCAGGCGGGGATTTTCAGACGGGCAGGAAACGCTGTGGGAGCGTGCTTGCTCCCACTTTAAATGTGCTGATGTTCAGGCAGTGGCGGGCATTGAGTGCCGGCGGTGATGAACGTCGAGTTGATCCTTGATGACTTTCAGCACTTTGGCTTCGTGTTCATGAATAAAGAAATGACCGCCGGCGAGCATGTCCACGGAGAAACTGCCGAGGGTTTCCTTGCTCCAGCCGATCAATTGCTCGGTGGTCGCTCGGTCGGCGGTACCGCCGAGCACATGCACCGGGCATTTGAGCAATGGTCGCTGGATGGGCTGAAAACGTCCGCACAACAGGAAGTCGGCACGCAGCACCGGCAGGGTCAGGCTCATCAATTCGGCGTTGGCGAGAATTTCTTCGCTGGTGCCATTCAAGGTGCGCAACTGCCCGATCAGTTCGGCATCGCTTTTCGGTTCAGCGAAACCGCGATCATATTCACTGCGCAGCGTCGGCGCTGCCGTGCCGGAGGCGAACAGCGCCACCGGCTCCGGCAACCCCAGGGCGCGCAAGGCATGGGCCAGCTCGCAGGCCAGCAGCGCGCCAAGGCTGTGGCCGAAAATTGCATAAGGCGCGCGCAGGGTCGTTTGCAGTTCGCTGGCCAACTGACGGGCCAGCGCCCGCATATCGGTTTGCAGCGCTTCGCCAAACCGTGCGCCGCGACCCGGCAGTTCTACCGGTTGCAGCGTCAGCCACTGCGGCAGTTTGCGCCGCCAGCGGCTGTAAACCATGGCACTGGCGCCCGAATAAGGAAGGCACAGCAATGTCAGCTGAGTCACCCGGCTTACCTCGAAAAGTTGTCTGTATAAAAGAACGAAGGCGGCCCTGCAGAAATTAACCCGCGCGCGTCTATCCAGTCATTTCAAATGACGGAAACTCTGCACAGCCGCACCCAGCACCACCGCCCCGGCCGCAATCGCCAGCCAGAAACCGCTGCGTGCGCCATACGCATCCACCAACGCGCCGGATCCCGCCGCACCGATCGCCACGCCAATGCTCAGACCTGTTATCAACCAGGTCAGGCCTTCGGTGAGCTTGGCCGACGGCACGATACGCTCGACCAGCGCCATCGCCACAATCAACGTCGGCGAGAAAAACAGCCCCGCGACAAATACCGCCACCGAGAGGCCGAAAATATTGCTCGCCCACAACAGCGGCAGCGTCGTCACTGCGGTTGCAATACCGCCGTACATGAACAGTCGCGGCAACGGCAGTTTCGAGCGCATCGCCCCAAATGCGATCCCGGCCAGACACGACCCGATGGCGTACACCGACAACACAATGCTTGCCGCCGCCGGTTGCCCCTGTTGCTGTGCGAAAGCGACGCTGACCACATCCACCACGCCAACGATGACGCCCATGGCGAGCATCAGCGCCAGCAACCACTGAATGTCAGTCGAGCGAATGATCGAACCCTGTTGATGCGACTCGTGCGGATGCACCGGCGGTTCGGTGCTGCGCTGGACGACAAATGCACTGACACCGATCGCCAGCATCAACAACGCCGCCAGCGGCCCGGCTTCGGGGAACACCGCCACGCACAACCCCACCGACAACGGCGGGCCGACGATGAAACAAACTTCATCAAGCACCGACTCCAGCGCATATGCCGTTTGCAATTGCGGTTGGCCACGATAGATTTCGGTCCAGCGCGCCCGCACCATCGCCGACATGCTTGGCATGCAACCGGCCAGTGCGGCGAAGATGAACAGCGTCCAGGTCGGCGCCTGCAATCGCGTGCACAGCAGCAACATCAGCAGTGCCCCGCCGCCGATCAATGCTGAAATGGGCAGCACTTTTCCCTGACCAAAGCGATCGACCAGCCGTGACACCTGCGGTGCGCAAAACGCCGTGGCCAGGGCAAACGTCGCCGCCACCGCACCGGCCAGTGCATACCCACCCTTCAACTGCGAGAGCATGGTGATCACGCCGATACCGGTCATCGAAATCGGCATGCGCGCGATCATCCCGGCCAGTACAAAATTGCGGGCGCCGGGGGCGGTGAACAAATCGCGATAGGGGTTTGCCATGGACTGCGGCCTCATCAAGGGCCGCCAAGTTGCCATAAAGGCCGATGAACCGGGAAGCCGGGAATTGTTGGTGGAATGTGAAGGCTCATTCGCGAGCAGGCTCGCTCCCACACGGGATTTGCGACCTACAGGGATCTTTGTGGGAGCGAGCCTGCTCACGAGGGGGCCGGCAAAATCAATGCAACACCGGCATCGAGTGAACTCTCACGCCTGGCAATCGGTCAGCTAGTTAAGCCCTCAACCCAGGCGCCTCAGCCATGCACATTTCCCTCGCCCGCCAGGTTGCACTGGTCACCGGCGCCAGTTCCGGCATCGGCCACGCGGTCGCCAAAGCGCTGGCTGCGGCTGGCGCTGCCGTGGTCATCAACTACAACCGCCAAGCCGAACCTGCCGAAGCACTGGCCCGCCAGATCATTGCCGACGGCGGTCAGGCACTGGCCATCGGTGCCGATGTGTCGAAGGAAGACGAAGTGGAGCGGCTGTTCGCCGAGACTCTCGACGCCTTCGGCTCACTGGACATTCTGATCGCCAATTCCGGCCTGCAAAAAGACGCGGCGGCTGTGGATATGTCGCTGGATGACTGGAATACGGTGATCGGCGTCAACCTCACCGGCCAATTCCTCTGCGCTCGCGCCGCCCTACGAATTTTCAACCGCCAAGGCATTCGCGAAGGTGTGTCCCGCGCCGCCGGCAAAATCATCCACATGAGCTCGGTGCACCAGCGCATCCCGTGGGCCGGACACGTCAATTACGCAGCGTCCAAGGGCGGTGTCGATCAGTTGATGCAAACCCTCGCCCAGGAAGTCAGCCACCAGCGCATTCGCATCAACGGTATCGCGCCGGGGGCGATTCGCACGCCGATCAATGCCGCCGCCACCGAAGGCGCTGCGGGTGAAAAACTGCTTGATCTGATTCCTTACGGGCGCATCGGCGATGCTGAAGACGTCGCCAACGCTGTGGTCTTTCTCGCCTCGGATGCCGCCGATTACATCGTCGGCACCACCCTGTTCATCGACGGCGGCATGAGTCTTTATCCGGAGTTTCGCGGCAATGGCTGAGCATCATCAAGAACGACAGAGCCCGATTGACGCCCACGGCATCATCGGCGACATGCGCAGTGCCGCATTGGTCAACGACAAGGGCAGTGTGGATTTTTTCTGCTGGCCGGAATTCGACAGCCCGTCGATTTTCTGTTCGCTGCTCGACACCCCCGACGCAGGGATTTTCCAGTTGGCGCCGGACCTGCCCGATGCCCGGCGCGAGCAGATTTACCTGCCGGACACCAATGTGCTGCAAACCCGCTGGCTGAGCGAGTTCGCCGTGGTGGAAATCACCGACATGCTGCCGGTGAGTGACAGCGAAGATGACTTGCCACTGCTGATGCGCCGTGTGCGCGTGGTCAGCGGCGAGGCGACTTTCCATATGCGCTGCGCCGTACGCCACGACTATGCCCGTGCCGACACTAGCGCAGCGCTGGATAACAACGACGTATTGTTCAGCGCCAGCGGGCAACCGACGCTGCGCCTGGCCTCGGACCAGACCTTACAGGTTGACGCCGCAGCAGCGATTGCCCGGTTCACCCTAAAGCAGGATCAGACGGCAGCCTTCATGCTAGGTGCCACGGACGACCCACGGTTTGCCGAGGGTGCCGGCGAGTTCTGCATGGAGCGCACGCTGAAGTTCTGGCGCGACTGGATCGGCCAGTCGATTTATCGCGGACGCTGGCGGGAAATGGTCAACCGCTCCGCCCTCGCACTCAAGCTGCTGACCTCACGCAAACACGGCGCAATCCTCGCCGCCGCGACCTTCGGCCTGCCGGAAACTCCAGGCGGCGAACGCAACTGGGATTACCGCTACACCTGGATCCGCGACGCCTCCTTCACCGTTTACGCCTTCATGCGTCTGGGCTTCGTCGGCGAAGCCAATGCCTACATGAACTGGCTGCGCGGACGGGTCAGCGATTGCCATGGCCAGCCGATGAAACTCAACATCTTGTATGCCATCGACGGCCGCCAGGAATTGCCGGAAACCGAACTCGCCCATCTGTCCGGGCATGGCGGCGCCAAACCGGTGCGCATCGGCAATGGCGCGTTTAACCAGATTCAACTGGATATCTTCGGCGAGTTGATGGACGCGGTGTATCTGGTCAATAAGTACGGCGACGCGATTTCCCACGAAGGCTGGAAACACGTGCGCGAAGTCGTCGATCAAGTCTGTGAGACATGGCAGACCACCGACGTAGGCATTTGGGAAATGCGCGGTGAGCAACATCACTTCCTTCATTCACGGCTGATGTGCTGGGTGGCACTGGACCGGGCCATTCGTTTGGCCTCGAAACGCTCGTTACCGGCACCCTTCGCCCAATGGGATCAAACCCGCCAGGCGATCTACGCCGACATCTGGGACAACTTCTGGAATGAAGAACGCGGGCATTTCGTGCAGTACAAGGGCGGTACAGCCCTCGACGGTTCGATGCTGCTGATGCCGCTGGTGCGTTTCGTCAGCGCCAAGGATCCGCGCTGGCTCTCGACCCTTGAGGCCATCGAGAAACATCTGGTACGCGATGGCATGGTTTACCGCTATCGCAACGATGACGCCAACATCGACGGTTTGACCGGCACCGAAGGCGCGTTCGCCGCGTGTTCGTTCTGGTACGTTGAATGCCTGGCCCGCGCCGGTCAGGTGGAAAAGGCTCATCTGGAGTTTGAACAGTTGCTGCGCTACGCCAATCCGCTGGGGCTGTATGCCGAAGAGTTCGACAGCCATGGCCGGCATCTGGGCAATACCCCGCAAGCGTTGACGCATCTGGCGTTGATCAGTGCGGCGAGCTTTCTCGATCGACGCTTGAGTGGGGAAAAGAGTGAGTGGCAGCCGTAAAGCTCGCCACTGTCTGTAGGACATATTCCACAAATCTGCGCTTCACCAGGCCAGGTCCTACTCACCAATCAGCGGAGTGCCCCCCCTGTGGTGAGGGGATTTATCCCCGATGGGCTGCGAAGCAGTCCCCAACCCTGCGCCCCCATTCCTCCAGAAATACCGTATTCACTGACTTTGCGACTGCTGCGCAGCCGGTCGGGGATAAATCCCCTCACCACAGTTGCGCGGCTCAGTTCCTACACTCGCTAAACACCACCACCCAATCCCTCCCCTGCAACTTGTACTTACACCCGGAAATACCTTGTTGCCAGCTGTTACATCCCCCCCTACCATCCACCGCAACGGGCACAGCGGAGCTGTCCAATAAAACCCGAATTCAAGGAACCAGAATGACCCAGCACGTCCAGCGCAGTATCGACACGCCCCTTCGCAGCGGCCTGACCCGCACCCAGCTCTGGGAAGCCGCCGACAAAGGCCTGATCAAATGCTGGGAAATCGGCCGCCAGCGCGCCGCACGCTTCCCCGACCTCGCCTCGAAATGCCTCGCTGGAGAATTACCGGTGCTCGGCTGGAAGGGCGGCGTCAGTCGCAGCCTGAAGAAAAACGAAAAATACGGCTCGCTGAAATATCTGGCGCAGTGGCAGGGGTTGCGCGGCGAGGATCTGGATATCGATTTGAGCGAAGAACGCTCGCTGACCTGTTCGCGCACCAAGATGCTGGTGACGTTTACCCCGGATCGGACGAAGTATTTCAATCAGGTGGCAGAAGCCGAGGTCTGATCCATACGAGGCATAAGGCTTTTATGGCGAGGGAGCTTGCTCCCGCTGGGTTGCGCAGCGACCCCCAATTGGGCTCAAAAGCATGGGCCTGCTGCGCAGTCCAGCGGGAGCAAGCTCCCTCGCCACAGGGTCAGGGTCGTCCCGTCAATCTGTTACAGCGCTGAGCGAAAAGCGCTCGCGATAGGCCTGCGGCGTCACGCCAATCGCCCGCAGGAAACTGCGGCGCAGCGTCTCTTCACTGCCAAACCCGCAATTGGCGGCGATGCGTTTGACCGGCAGCCCGGTATCACTGAGCAACCGTCGCGCCGTTTCGACACGGATCAACTCGATTGCCCGCGCCGGGGTCTGGCCGGTGTCGGCGCGGTAGTGGCGGACGAAGCTGCGTTCGCTCATACCCGCCTGCTCGGCCAGGGTCGGGATGCCGAGGTCGCAGGTGAGGTTTTCGGCGATCCACGCGTGCAGGTCGTCAAAACGATTGCCGTGGTTTTGCAGCGATAGCGTCACGCTGAATTGCGACTGTCCGCCCGGGCGTTTGAGGAACACCACCAGATGCCGGGCGACGTCCAGTGCGATGTCGCGACCGAGGTCCTCTTCCACCATCGCCAGCGCCAGATCGATGCCGGCGGTGACTCCCGCCGAGGTCCAGACCGGGCCGTCGTTGATGAAAATCGGATTGGCTTCGACTTGAAGTTTGGGGTGCTGCTGCGCCAGTTGTTCGCAGCGGGTCCAGTGGGTAACCACTCGGCGCCCATCGAGCCAGCCGCTGGCGGCGAGCAGAAATGCCCCGGTGCACACCGAGGCGACGCGCCGGCATTTCGCTGCGTGTTCGCGCACCCAATCCACCAGCGGCACATCTTCCGCCGCCGGATAAATGCCCCAGCCACCGGCAATGATCAGCGTATCGCTGGGCGCGTCGGGCAACGGTTCGGCCAACACCGCCAACCCTGCCGACGACATCACCGCCCCGCCGCCGCTGGCAATCACACTTGGTGCATAAGGCATCGGCAAGCCGCGCTGGCGGGCGAGGTCGTTGGCCGAAGCGAACACCTGCAACGGCCCGGTGACGTCGAGGATCTGCATATTGGCGAACGCGAGTACGTGGATGGCTTTGGGCATTTGGCGTAATTCGTGGGGTGATTGGCGTATGCGCCAGAACCTACGCGCCTACAGTGAAGCCGTCCACCCCTTTTCATGGAGCAAGAACGATGACGCTGCAGATCGGTTTTCTGTTGTTTCCACAGGTTCAGCAACTCGACCTGACCGGCCCTTACGACGTACTGGCGTCGCTGCCGGGCGTGCAGGTGCATTTGATCTGGAAGGATCTGATGCCGGTCACGGCCAGCACCGGCCTGCTGCTGAAACCGACCACCACGTTTGAGGATTGCCCGGATCTGGACGTGATCTGTGTGCCGGGCGGTGGCGGCGTCGGGGCGTTGATGGAGGATGAGGTGACGCTGAATTTCATCAAGCGCCAGGCTGCGCAAGCGCGTTACGTGACGTCGGTGTGCACCGGGTCGCTGGTGCTCGGCGCGGCGGGTCTGCTGCGAGGCAAACGGGCGACCACGCATTGGGCGTATCACGATCTGCTGCCGACGCTGGGCGCGATCCCGGTGAAGGATCGGGTGGTTCGCGACGGCAATCTGTTTACCGGCGGCGGGATTACCGCAGGGATCGATTTTGCGCTGGTGCTGGCGGCTGAGCTGTTCGATGCCGACACGGCGCAACTGGTGCAGTTGCAACTTGAGTACGCGCCAGCGCCGCCGTTCAATTCGGGCAGCCCGGATACCGCGCCAGGTGCAATTGTCGATGAAGCACGTTTACGTGCAGCACCATCGTTGAAGCTGCGCACGGAAATCACCGAGCGCGCCGCGGCAAAACTCAACCTGCGCTAGATCCCTCGCCTTACACATCCCCCTGTAGGAGTGAGCCTGCTCGCGATAGCGGTGTGTCATTCAACGCAAATGTTGGCTGATACATCGCTATCGCGAGCAGGCTCACTCCTACAGTTGATCGGGGGTTGCCGCAGATATTTGGGTTGTCCCCAATTGCCGCCACACCTTCACTTGTCCCCACGCGCGCGGGCTGGACCTGGGTTTTGCTGGCGGGGCTGGCAGGTGTCGGCTATGGTCTGGCCTACCGTTTCGGCGGACTCGGCGCGGCGATCGCCACGCACTTCGGGCTGAACCTGCTGCATTTCGCCCTGTTCACCTATCCGATGCTCGCGGGTTGAAGCAAGGCCCGTTTTGCGACGCCGTACATATAACTGAAAAAAAACTTCAATAATTTCCTGACACCGCCGACAACCTTTCAAAGCCTTGCGGATTGAAAAACCATGCGTAATAACCAGCCCATCACACAGCGCGAACGGACTTTCCCGGCTCAGCAGCGGTTGATTTCCACAACCGACGCCAAGGGCGTGATCACCTACTGCAACGACGCTTTCGTCGAGATCAGCGGGTTTTCGCGTGAGGAGTTGATCCGTGCGCCGCACAACCTGGTTCGTCACCCCGACGTCCCGGCTGCGGTGTTTTCGCACATGTGGGGCACACTGAAACAAGGCTTGCCATGGATGGGCATTGTCAAGAATCGCTGCAAGACCGGTGATCATTACTGGGTTAACGCCTATGTAACGCCGGTGTTCGACGGCAATCAGGTGGTCGGTTACGAGTCGGTGCGGATCAAACCCACCGCCGAACAGATCCGCCGTGCCGAAGCGCTCTACCAACGCATCAACCAGGGCAAGCCCGCGATCCCTTCCAGTGATAAATGGCTGCCGGTGCTACAGGACTGGCTGCCGTTCATTCTGGTCAGCCAGTTGAGCTTCGTGATCGGCGCGACGTTGAACTCGCATTGGGGCTTCGCCCTCGCCGCCGGTCTGTCGGTGCCACTGGGCCTGATGGGCCTGCAATGGCAACAACGCGGGCTCAAGCGCCTGCTGCGTCTGGCCGAGCAGACCACTTCCGACCCGTTGATCGCGCAGATGTACACCGACAGCCGTGGCGCCCAGGCGCGTCTGGAAATGTCGATCCTCAGCCAGGAAGCGCGCCTGAAAACCTGCCTGACCCGTCTGCAGGACACCGCCGAACACCTGACCGATCAGGCCAAACAGTCCGACTCGCTGGCGCACAACAGCTCCATCGGCCTGGAACGTCAACGCGTGGAAACCGAACAGGTCGCCACCGCCGTCAACCAGATGGCCGCAACCACTCAGGAAGTGGCGAGCCACGTACAGCGCACCGCTGACGCGACTCAGGAAGCCAATCGCCTGACCGGTCGCGGCCGCGACATCGCCGGGGAAACCCGCGAAGCCATTCAGCGCCTGTCCGTGGTCGTCGGGGAAACCGGCCTGACCGTGACCCAACTGGCCAAGGACAGCGATGAAATCGGCGGCGTGGTTGATGTGATCAAAGGCATTGCCGATCAGACCAACCTGCTGGCACTGAACGCTGCGATTGAAGCAGCGCGTGCTGGTGAAATGGGTCGTGGCTTTGCCGTGGTGGCTGACGAAGTGCGTCAACTGGCACAACGCACCAGCGAATCGACCGGGCAGATCCATGCCCTGATCGCCAAATTGCAACAGACTGCATCCAGCGCCGTACAAACCATGGAAGCCGGGCATCGCCAGGCGGAAGAAGGCGTGGCGCGGGTACTGGAAGCGGATCAGGCGCTGGTGGGGATCAGTGAAGCGGTGGCCAACATCACCGACATGACCACCCAGATCGCTGCCGCGACCGAAGAGCAAAGTGCGGTGGCTGAAGAGATCAGCCGCAACATCAGCAATATTTCGGAACTGGCGGATCAGACGTCGGAACAGGCGCATAACTCGGCGTTGCTGAGTGAAGAGCTGACGAAGACTGCCAACACGCAGTATTCGTTGGTGGAGCGGTTTAACCGCTAAAAGCAAAAGATCGCAGGCTTCGACATCTCCTACAGGAAAATGCATTCCAATGTAGAAGCTGCCGCAGGCTGCGATCTTTTGATCTTGAAAGCCCGGATAGCGAAAGCGTCCGGGCTTTTTGTTGCCGGTCTGAAATTGATGCTGCGTGACAGACCGCTTTCGCGAGCAGGCTCGCTCCTACATTGGGTCTGCGGTGATCACCGATTACGTGCCCGACAACAAATCCCCTGTAGGAGTGAGCCTGCTCGCGAAGAGGCCTGACCGCCAACGCCATTCTTAAGGCAAACGGAAGTTATCCAGCAATCGATTGACCAACAGCTCGTTCATCATGATCACCTGTTGCAGCGCCAGCAGCGGTTTGCGCTCCGGGCCGCCTATCGAGTTGGCGATATTGCCGGCCATGGCATGGGCGTACGACAGCGATTCACAGGCCTCGACGAGCAGGGTTTCGTCATCCAGCGTGGGGTCGACGAGATAGACAGGGCGAAATTTGGGCGAAGGTGGCGGAGCCGTCAGATCTTCGGGTCTGAGGTAGTAGTCGAGGGCGCGATCTGTCGCTTCTTTTACCTTTTGCGGGCTGAGCGCTGGGTCGTGGGGGGATTGGATCGATATGCGGTGGGTTTGGCGTGATTTTGAACATGGATGAAACTCCTATCGCAGTTTAAGGAGCCATCACTCTCGCTACCAAACGAGTGGGTGGTGGCCATACGCTGGTTGGTAGACCGGCTGCAATAGGAACCCGGCGCTCACGAGTGAGCCCCACGCATGACCACCATAACGCCGAGCCTCAAGAACGAGACTCTATAAGGTGTTGCCACACAGCTATTACAGACGGGCTACCAAACCCGATCACTGTTTTTCAGTGACAGGGAAACGATATAGCCAGCTCCATAGCCTTGTAAGCCGGCGGATTCTGGCGTACGCGTAGGTAACGGCGCAAGGTGTTGTAGGCCTCATGGCGTAATGCTTTGTGTGATTTAAACGTGATCACGGAATTACGTTTACGCATCGATGGCGCAGGTGATCCCCTGCTCTATTGATGTTGTCTGGCAGGCCGTCATCGCGAGCAGGCTCACTCCTACATTGGTTCTGTGGTGATCACGGATTAAGTGCCCGACCAAGATCTCCTGTAGGAGTGAGCCTGCTCGCGAAGAGGCCTTCTCTACCGGCTACGATCTCGCTCAAACAATGCAGACACTGCCTACAACTGCGCCAGAATGCGCCGACTGGTGCTCATTGAGGCCAGGTTCTATCGTTTGCCTGTCGCTACTCAATCACGCGGACCGGTCAGCATGAATACACACCCCACCCGAAAACCCGAAAAACAGAAACTTTGTGATGAACTGACACACCTTGATGTTCAACAAGCCGCGCGTGTTGGACAGAAAGTGTTCGATAAATTTGTGATCACTGGCAGGCTACCCATTACCAAGTAAATCAAAAAGATCGCAGCCTTCGGCAGCTCCTACCAATCACTGTAGGAGTTGCCGCAGGCTGCGATCTTTTGATCTTGAAAGCCCGGATAGCGAAAGCGTCCGGGCTTTTTGTTGCCTGTCTGAAATTGATGCTGCGTGAGAGACCGCTTTCGCGAGCAGGCTCGCTCCTACATTGGGTCTGCGGTGATCACCGATTACGTGCCCGACAACAAATCCCCTGTAGGAGTGAGCCTGCTCGCGAAGAGGGCTGACCGCCAGCGCCGTTCTTAAGGCAAACGGAAGTTATCCAGCAATCGATTGACCAACAGCTCGTTCATCATGATCACCTGTTGCAGCGCCAGCAGCGGTTTGCGCTCCGGGCCGCCTATTGAGTTGGCGATATTGCCGGCCATGGCATGGGCGTACGACAGCGATTCACAGGCCTCGACGAGCAGGGTTTCGTCATCCAGCGTGGGGTCGACGAGATAGACAGGGCGAAATTTTGGCGAAGGTGGCGGAGCCGCCAGGTCTTCGGGTCTGAGGTAGTAGTCGAGGGCGCGATCTGTCGCTTCTTTTACCTTTTGCGGGCTGAGCGCTGGGTCGTGGGGGATTGGATCGATATGCGGTAGGTTTGGCGTGATTTTGAACATGGATGAAACTCCTATTGCAGTTTAAGGAGCCATCACTCTCGCTACCAAACGAGTGGGTGGTGGCCATACGCGGGTTGGTAGACCGGCTGCAATAGGAACCCGGCGCTCACGAGTGAGCCCCACGCATGACCACCATTGAACTGAGCCTTCACAAAGAGACAGCACAGGGTGTTGTCACACGGCTATTACAGACGGGCTACCAAACCCGATCACTATTTTTCAGTGACAGGGAAACGATATAGCCAGCTCCATAGCCTTGTAAGCCGGCGGATTCTGGAGTACGCGTAGGCAACGGCGCAAGGTGTTGTAAGCCCCATGGCGTAACGGGTTGTGTGATTTAAACGTGATCACGGAATTACGTTTACGCATTAATGGCGCAGGTTGATCCCCTGCTCTTTGGATGTTGTCTGGAAGACAGCTTTCGCGAGCAGGCTCGCTCCTACAGTTGGATTGAGTGCATTCAGTTAGAGATTGGTCAGCTGGCAGGCCGCCATCGCTGGCAAGCCAGCTCCCACAGGTAAGCAAAAGCCAGATCAAAAGATCGCAGCCTTCGGCAATTCCTACAGAGGCGCCAAGTACACCCCGCACGCGGCGCATGCCGCCCCACTCAAAGGATGAGCGTTAGCTCGGCTGCAGCTCTTGATCTTGACTCACGGGCGACATCGGAAGGCTGAGTGGAGGAATTCATCCGGGGGTGGGAGCGCAGCGACCGTTTGGCGAAGCCAAATGCATCGAGAGGAGGTGCAGCGCAGCAAACCGTAGGCGATGCGCCCGGATGGATCCCGGAGTGAAGGAACCCCGAGCCCCAGCGAGCGGGCCGTACGTTGGAGCAAGCGTTTTTTTGCTTACTTTTTTTCGGCGTTTGTAAAAAAAGTGAGTCGCCGTCAGGGCGAAACCCTAAGTGGCCGTTACCGCAGCAACGGATATTCACCCAAACATTACCGAAGAAACGAAGCTACTTTCTGCGCAGCGCTAGCCAAATGCTGTTCATGGGTAAACCCGGAAACCTTCAACGGCTTCAAATCATGATCTCCGGCCGCTAGCCACGCCACCTCAATACTCGGTGACAAAGTGTAAGCCTCGACAGCTTCACGATTGCCCAGCGCATCCCGCTCGCCCTGCACAATCAACGTCCGAGTCTGCAAAGAAGCCAAATGCTCAACCCGAGGCTTCTCCGGTTTACCCACCGCATAAAACGGATATCCCAGACACACCAGCGCATCAGCCCCCAACTCATCAGCAAGCAAACTGGCCATCCGCCCGCCCATGGACTTCCCGCCGATGGCCAAAACCCCAGTGACATGACGTCGCACTTCGACAAACACCTCACGCCAGCACTCCAACAGTTTAGGAGCCAGGTTCGGCGGCCGTTTGCTGCCATCGATGCGCCGCTGCGCCATATACGCAAACTCAAACCGCAACACGTTCACCCCAAGCCCGGCAAGGCGCCCAGCCATATCGTTCATCCAGTCGCTATCCATCGGCGCCCCCGCCCCATGCGCGAGAATCAACGTCGCCGCAGCCTCACCACTGGCGGCGTTCCAGAGCCACCCATGATCACGCACGCACTGCGCCCATTGATCCCCGTCAATACTGGCCTTGTGCTGTTTGTCCATGCTTGCCTCGCTTTTAGTCTGCCTATAACTCCAGACGAAGGATTCGCGGCGTTTTTTGCCCGCGAGCTCACTTCGGCTGAACCGTGGATGGGGAACCATGAACACTTCTATCAGTACCGCCTACAACTACAAGGTGGTCCGCCAATTCGCCATTATGACGGTGGTGTGGGGCATCGTCGGCATGGGGCTCGGGGTTTTTCTCGCCGCCCAATTGGTCTGGCCCGAACTCAACTTCAATTTGCCGTGGACCAGTTTCGGCCGCCTGCGCCCGCTGCACACCAACGCCGTGATCTTCGCGTTCGGCGGCTGCGCCCTGTTCGCCAGTTCCTTCTACTCGGTACAGCGCACCTGCCAGACGCAACTGTTTGCGCCGAAAATCGCCGCGTTCTGCTTCTGGGGCTGGCAGCTTGTCATTCTATTGGCAGCAATCAGCCTGCCGCTGGGTTACACCAGTTCCAAGGAATACGCCGAACTTGAATGGCCGATCGATATCCTGATCACCATCGTCTGGGTCGCCTACGCGATCGTGTTCTTCGGCACGATCATGCAGCGCAAGACCAAGCACATTTATGTGGGAAACTGGTTCTTCGGCGCGTTCATCATCACCGTGGCGATTTTGCACATCGTCAACAACCTTGAGTTGCCGGTGAGTTTCACCAAGTCCTACTCGGTGTACGCCGGTGCAACTGACGCGATGGTGCAATGGTGGTACGGCCACAACGCCGTAGGCTTTTTCCTCACCGCCGGTTTCCTCGGGATGATGTACTACTTCGTGCCGAAACAGGCCGAGCGTCCGGTGTATTCGTATCGCCTGTCGATCGTGCACTTCTGGGCACTGATTACTCTGTACATCTGGGCCGGCCCGCACCACTTGCACTACACCGCGCTGCCGGACTGGGCGCAGTCGCTGGGCATGGTGATGTCGCTGGTACTGCTGGCGCCGAGCTGGGGCGGCATGATCAACGGCATGATGACCCTGTCGGGCGCCTGGCATAAGTTGCGCAGCGACCCGATCCTGCGCTTCCTCGTGGTCTCGCTGGCGTTCTACGGCATGTCGACCTTCGAAGGTCCGATGATGGCGATCAAGACGGTCAACGCCCTCTCCCACTACACCGACTGGACCATCGGCCACGTTCACGCCGGCGCTCTCGGCTGGGTGGCGATGATTTCCATCGGCGCGCTGTATCACATGATCCCGAAAATCTTCGGCAAAGAGCAGATGCACAGCATCGGCCTGATCAACGCGCATTTCTGGCTCGCGACCATCGGCACCGTGCTCTACATCGCCTCGATGTGGGTCAACGGCATCGCCCAGGGCCTGATGTGGCGCGCAGTGAACGAGGACGGCACGCTGACCTACTCCTTCGTCGAAACCCTGGTGGCCAGCCACCCAGGCTTCGTCGTGCGGCTGATTGGTGGGGCGATCTTCCTCAGCGGCATGTTCCTGATGGCTTACAACACCTGGCGCACCGTGCGGGCCTCGCAGCCTGCTGACGTCGTTGCTGCCGCGCAGATGGCCTGAGGAGTCCGCCATGAAACACGAAACGATTGAAAAGAACGTCGGCCTGTTGATGTTGCTCATGGTGTTTGCCGTGAGCATCGGCGGCCTGACCCAGATCGTCCCGCTGTTCTTCCAGGACGTCACCAACAAACCGGTGGAAGGCATGAAGCCCTACACCGCGCTGCAACTGGAAGGCCGCGACATCTATATCCGCGAAGGCTGCGTCGGTTGCCACTCGCAGATGATCCGCCCGTTTCGCGCCGAAACCGAACGTTACGGGCACTACTCGGTGGCCGGCGAAAGCGTCTGGGATCACCCGTTCCTGTGGGGCTCCAAGCGTACCGGTCCAGACTTGGCCCGGGTCGGCGCGCGCTACTCGGATGACTGGCACCGCGCGCACTTGTACAACCCGCGCAACGTCGTGCCTGAGTCGAAAATGCCGGCCTACCCATGGCTGGTCACGCAAGCGGTCGACAGCAGCCACACCGAAACCAAGCTCAAGACCATGCGCACCCTCGGCGTGCCATACACCGACGACGACATCAGCGGCGCGGTCGCCAGCCTCAAGGGCAAGACTGAAATGGACGCCCTCGTCTCCTACCTGCAAGTGCTCGGCACTGCAATCAAGAGCAAGAGGTGAGCCATGGTCATTGAAATGAGTGCAGGCCTGATTCGCGGCCTCGGCACGGTCGTGGTGTTCGTCGCCTTCGTCGGCCTGACCTTGTGGGTGTTCAACCGCAAGCGCACCCCGGAATTCGCCGAAGCACGCCTGCTGCCGTTCGCCGACGAGCCACAAACCGACACTACCCAAGCAAATGAACCGAGGAGTACCCGGCCATGACCACCTTCTGGAGTACGTGGATCTGCGTACTGACCATCGGCAGCCTGATCGGCCTGACCTGGCTGCTGGTCGGCACCCGTCGGGGCGAGACCAAGGGCAGCGTCGACCAGACCATGGGCCACAGCTTCGACGGCATCGAGGAGTACGACAACCCGCTGCCGCAGTGGTGGTTCATGCTGTTCGCCGGCACGCTGGTGTTTTCCGTGGGCTATCTGATCCTCTATCCGGGCCTCGGTAACTGGAAAGGTATCCTGCCCGGCTACGAGGACGGCTGGACCGGCGTCCACGAGTGGGAAAAGGAAATGAGCAAGGCTGACGCCAGGTTCGGGCCGATCTTCGCCAAATTCGCTGCCATGCCGCTGGAAGAAGTGGCGAAGGATCCACAGGCGCTGAAAATGGGTGGCCGTTTGTTCGCCTCCAACTGCTCGGTGTGCCACGGCTCCGACGCCAAAGGCGCATTCGGCTTCCCTAACCTGGCTGACAGCGACTGGCGCTGGGGCGGCGACGCCGACACCATCAAGACCACCATCATGGGTGGACGGATGGCGGCGATGCCGGCCTGGGGCGAAGTGCTCGGCGAAGCCGGGGTGAAGAACGTTGCCGCTTACGTGCGTCACGAACTGGCCGGCCTGCCACTGCCAGCGGACAGCAAGGCTGACCTGCAAGCCGGACAGCAAGCGTTCAGCACCACTTGCGTAGCCTGTCATGGGGCAACCGGCCACGGCACTGAAGCCATGGGTGCGCCGAATCTGACGCACCCGGCCGGATTTATTTACGGCACCAGCCTGACCCAACTTGAGCAGACCATCCGCCATGGCCGTCAGGGCCACATGCCGGCGCAGAATGAGCTGTTGGGCAACGATAAAGTGCAATTGCTCGCCGCTTATGTGTACAGCTTGTCGCACGGATTGAATACAGAAAAACTTGTAACTGAAGACAACAAATAGCAAGTATTGCGTACACTTCTGCCGCACCATTCTCGGTGCGGCAGCATCCCGCCCCTTTGCGACGCATTGTCGCACCCCGTCACACCCTCTCCTTTCGGTTCCTCTGATTCGGGTCTACGCTTGCTCGATGCGGACTGGCCCGTGCCGGTTCCAGGTCGACCCCGAGCGATGTGTTCGATGAATTGGCTGACAGACTCGCCGCAAAGGCCGGTAGATACCGGCTGTCGCGCCGATTGCCATTCATCAGCCGAACTGGCCGTTCGAACATACCTCGTTACAACTGACCTGAACCCCTCGCTTTTTTCGTCCGCTGCGACATTTTGTCCGAGGCCAATTTTGACCTTACGCGGCGCATGGAAAGGCCGCAGAATCAGCGTTGGAAAGCATTGACCCAGGTCATGGCGCGTTGCAATGACCCCCTGCTCTCTGCATACTTGCGGCCGATTTTAATCCTAATAAAACACCCAAACCGTGGAACCTTAGAATGAGCACAGCAATCAGTCCGACTGCTTATAACTATAAGGTAGTCCGCCAGTTCGCCATCATGACGGTGGTCTGGGGGATCCTTGGCATGGGGCTCGGTGTCTTCATCGCCTCGCAACTGGTCTGGCCGGAATTGAACTTCGGTCTGCCGTGGACGAGCTTTGGACGCCTGCGCCCGTTGCACACAAACCTGGTGATTTTCGCTTTCGGTGGATGTGCACTGTTTGCCACTTCCTACTATGTCGTGCAGCGAACCTGCCAGACGCGACTGATTTCCGACAGCCTCGCGGCCTTCACCTTCTGGGGCTGGCAAGCGGTCATCGTCGGCGCGATCATTACCTTGCCGCTGGGTTACACCACCACCAAGGAATACGCGGAACTGGAATGGCCGCTCGCCATTCTGCTGGCCATTGTCTGGGTCACCTACGGTCTGGTGTTCTTCGGCACCATCACCAAGCGCAAGACCAAGCACATCTATGTCGGTAACTGGTTCTACGGCGCATTCATCGTCGTGACCGCGATGTTGCACATCGTCAACCACGCCTCCTTGCCGGTAAGCTTCTTCAAGTCCTACTCCGCCTATGCGGGCGCGACCGATGCGATGATTCAATGGTGGTACGGCCACAACGCCGTGGGCTTCTTCCTCACCACCGGTTTCCTCGGGATGATGTACTACTTCGTGCCGAAACAGGCCGAACGTCCGATCTACTCCTATCGCCTGTCGATCGTGCACTTCTGGGCACTGATCACCCTGTACATCTGGGCCGGCCCGCACCACCTGCACTACACCGCGCTGCCGGATTGGGCGCAATCGCTGGGCATGGCCATGTCGATCATCCTGCTGGCGCCAAGCTGGGGCGGCATGATCAACGGCATGATGACCCTGTCGGGCGCCTGGCATAAGCTGCGCACCGACCCGATCCTGCGCTTCCTTGTGGTCTCGCTGGCGTTCTACGGCATGTCGACCTTCGAAGGCCCGATGATGGCGATCAAGACCGTCAACTCGCTTTCGCACTACACCGACTGGACCATCGGCCACGTACACGCCGGCGCTCTCGGCTGGGTAGCGATGATCTCGATCGGTGCGATCTACCACATGATCCCGAAACTGTTCGGCCGTGCGCAGATGCACAGTGTCGGCCTGATCAACGCGCACTTCTGGCTCGCGACCATCGGCACCGTGCTGTACATCGCCTCGATGTGGGTCAACGGCATCACTCAGGGCCTGATGTGGCGTGCAATCAACGACGACGGCACCCTCACCTACTCGTTCGTTGAAGCGTTGCAAGCCAGCCACCCGGGCTACATCGTCCGTGCGCTGGGCGGTGCATTCTTCGCCAGCGGCATGTTCCTGATGGCTTACAACGTCTGGCGCACCGTGCGCGCCTCGAACCCGGCTGAAGCCGAAGCCGCTGCCCAGATCGCTGTCGTTGGAGCTCACTGATGAAGCATGAAGCTGTCGAGAAGAACATTGGCCTGCTGGCCTTCTTCATGGTCATCGCCGTCAGCGTTGGCGGCCTGACCCAAATCGTTCCGCTGTTTTTCCAGGATGTCACCAACAAGCCGGTCGAAGGCATGAAGCCGCGCACTGCACTTGAACTGGAAGGCCGCGACGTTTACATCGCCAACGGCTGTGTCGGCTGCCACTCGCAGATGATCCGCCCGTTCCGTGCTGAAACCGAACGCTATGGCCACTACTCGGTTGCCGGTGAAAGCGTCTGGGATCACCCGTTCCTGTGGGGTTCCAAGCGTACCGGTCCGGACCTGGCCCGTGTCGGCGGTCGTTACTCCGATGACTGGCAGCGTGCGCACTTGTACAACCCGCGCAACGTTGTGCCTGAGTCGAAAATGCCGGCTTACCCGTTCCTCGTGGAGAACAAGCTCGACGGTAAGGACACCGCTAAAAAAATGGAGGTCTTGCGCACGCTCGGCGTCCCTTACACCGACGAAGACATCGCCGGTGCAAAGGATGCCGTGAAGGGCAAAACCGAAATGGACGCGCTGGTGGCCTACCTGCAAGGCCTGGGCACCATCATCAAAAGCAAACGGTGAATTAGATGGATATCGGGATGATTCGTGGCCTGGGCACCGTTGTTGTGATGGTGGCCTTCATCGGTCTGGCGTTGTGGGTGTTCAGCCCCAAGCGCAAGTCGGAGTTTGAAGACGCGACCTTGTTGCCTTTTGCGGATGATCCCGAAGCCATCAAGCACGTCGAGCAAGCTTCTAGGAGTAACAAAGAATGACTACATTCTGGAGTCTGTACGTCACAGTCCTCAGTCTCGGTACGATCTTTTCCCTGACCTGGCTGCTGCTGTCGACCCGCAAGGGCCAGCGCAGCGAACAGACGGACGAGACAGTCGGGCACTCCTTCGACGGGATCGAGGAGTACGACAATCCACTGCCGAAATGGTGGTTCATGCTGTTCGTCGGCACCATCGTTTTCGCCTTGGGTTACCTGGTGCTGTACCCGGGCCTTGGTAACTGGAAAGGCCTGCTGCCGGGTTATAACTACCTCGATAACGACAAGCAGACCGCGTTCGCCAACGGCCAGACCGGCTGGACCGGCGTCCACGAGTGGGAAAAGGAAATGGCTCGTTCGGACGCCAAGTTCGGTCCGATCTTCGCCAAGTTCGCGGCCATGCCAATCGAAGAAGTCGCCAAGGACCCGCAAGCCCTGAAGATGGGGGGACGTCTGTTCGCCTCCAACTGCTCGGTCTGCCACGGTTCCGACGCCAAGGGCGCTTATGGCTTCCCTAACCTGACCGACGCCGACTGGCGCTGGGGCGGTGAGCCGGAAACCATCAAGACCACCATCATGGGCGGTCGTCACGCCGTGATGCCGGCCTGGGCTGAAGTCATTGGTGAGCAAGGCGTGGCCGACGTAGCGGCATTTGTCGTGACCAACCTCGATGGCCGCAAGCTGCCGGAAGACACCAAGGCTGACCCGGCCAACGGTGGCAAGCTGTTCGCCGCCAACTGCGTGGCTTGCCACGGTCCGGCGGGCAAAGGCACTCCGGCCATGGGCGCGCCTGACCTGACCCACCCTGGCGCGTTCATCTACGGTTCGAGCTTCGCGCAACTGCAGCAGACCATCCGTTACGGCCGTCAGGGCCAGATGCCGGCGCAGGAACAACTGCAAGGCAACGACAAGGTGCACCTGCTGGCGGCTTACGTTTACAGCCTGTCTCACGGTGAAAAAGCACCGGAAGCGAACGCCGAGTAAGGCCGACGCCTGAAACAAAAAACGGCCCCGCCAATGAGAATTGGCGGGGCCGTTTTGCTTCTACTTCCTTTATCGAACGACCAGTGGTTATTTTCTGAAGCGCTTAGAGGTTGCCGCACATCGAACACGGTAGTAACGTTTCTACAAACCTTACTCAGGGGAGATCGTCATGATGGCCATCACCACCATTTCAAGCCGCGAATTCAATCAAGACACAAGCAGTGCCAAAAAAGCCTCGCGTCAGGGGCCGGTTATCATCACCGACCGTGGCAAGCCTGCTCATGTACTGCTAAGCATTGAGGAGTACCAGAAACTGACGGGTACGAACGCGAGCATCGTCGATTTGTTAGTCATGCCTGAATCGGCAGACATTGAATTCGAAACCGAGCGTGCCGTGATCACTCACCGCCCTGTGGATCTGTCCTGAATGTATTTACTCGATACGAATGTGATTTCCGAACTGCGCAAACCGCAGGCTGACGCGAATGTCGTCGCCTGGGCCAAGAGTATTTCTGCGTCACGCCTGTTTATGTCTGTGATTACCTTGATGGAGCTGGAGACAGGGGTGCTGCGCATAGAGCGTCGCGATTCCGACCAGGGAAAGGTACTGCGCCATTGGTTAAAACGGCACGTAGTCCCCGCCTTCGACACTAGAATCCTGCCTATTGACGCAGCTGTCGCCGTTCGCTGTGCCAGCCTGCATGTTCCCGATCGCGCCAGCGAAAGCGATGCGCTGATCGCAGCGACAGCATTGGTTCATGGTTTTACGGTGGTGACCCGCAATACCGGCGATTTTCAAAGCAGTGGCGTGGCACTCATCAATCCATGGGATTGATGAATTCGCCCTTTGACGGCGAAGGACCGGTGATACCTACGTTACAAACTGCCGATTTGAAAAGACCCCGCCAGCCATCCGACGGGGCCGTTTTTCATGGCCGATTGGCCCAGATGGATTTCACCGGAATGGTGTCGATCAACTCCCGTTTCTGCCATTGATTGTCTGTCACCAGATAGACCTGCAACTGCTTGCGATCCTCGGTAAAACTGGTGATCAGGTAAGTCTGTTGAGAAGTGGCACCACTCAGGTACATCGGTACATTCCCCAACCAGTAGGAATTTCCGCCGTCCCTGTGCAAGTGGCCGGCAAATACCGCAGTGACCTGATATTTCCTGATCATTTCGATAAAGCGCTTCTGCTGGCTCGCGTCGCCCTTCATCTCCAGCGGCTTGTGCATATTGATGATGGCGTACCCCGCAGCCCTCGCCAGTCGGAGGTCGGTCTCCAGCCAGTCCAGTGCGCAGGTGATGTTGAATGTGGTGGGGTTCCAGACGCTGGAGATATTCGTCATGTAGGTAGGCTCGTTATTGAGCTGCACCAGATGCACATCGCCGAGGGTCTTGGAGTAAGCGAGGCTTCCCGAACTTCAAAACATACTTCCCCACAGCAACCAAAAACCATTTCGCCCCTCATTAATGATCACGCTTACGAGTGCTCATGATTTGCGGTAAATGCTCGATGGACTCACACGTTGTCGACCGGTATTTTCTCTTTCCATCTGGCGAGCACTCGTCAGACCGCCCCCCTACAGCCCGCTGTTTTTCAAGGAAGAATGCCATGCGAGAATCCGATCACGATTGCGTGCAGTCCCACGAAGACTTCACCTACACCAACCCAGCTGTCGACCCCGCTACACCTGCACCTGCACCTGATGACTCCATCACCGTCGAAGTCGTGAAGAAAAAAACAGGTAGCGGACTCGACAGCCTGGGCGGCGGAAGGCTGGACTGACGCCTTACTGACTCGACTACCAGGCAATCCCGAGGCTCGCTCGTCAGAGCGAGTCTCATGCATCGTCTATAGTCAATTGCCCCGCCAATGAGAATTGGCGGGGTCTTTTTATTCAAGCCTACCCTGCCTATTTCACGGGAATCGTGTCCAACACCACACGACTTGGCCAGTTGTTGCCGTTGACCTGGCTGATAGTCAGGCTTTTCCTGTCGCTGGAAAAACCGGCGATCAGGTAGGTTTGCTGGGAAGCGGCACCACTTAGAAACACTGGTACGCTGCCGAAATAGCGGTAAGCGTAAAGACTGCGTCCTACCGATTGATGAAAGTGCCCGGCGAATACCGCCGTGACGTTGTAAGTGTTAATCAACTTATTGAAACGCTCGATCTGTTGCGTCGTTCCCTGCCATTGACCGGGCTTGTGCATGTTGACAATGATGATTTGCCCACGATCACGCGCAGCCTTCAAATCCTTTTCCAGCCAATCCAGCGAATCCTTGATTTCAAAGGTCGTAGGGTTCCAGGCGCTTGCAATACGTACTGAGTACGTCGGTTCGTTGTGCAACTGTACAAGATGCACATCCCCAACATCTTTGGAATAAGCCAGACTTCCGGAATAAAGCCTATTGAAGACAGGCCCACTGATATTCAGGTCCAGACTATCGACCTTGCCTCGATGATGTTCTTCGAAGTCGGTAATACTACCGGCAGCACAGTTTTCAGAGAAACAGCTGTTGTTTTCATAATCATGATTGCCGAGACCGTAAAGCACATTCTCGCCAAAGTACTTACCCATTACCGGCCGCAACCAACTGCGCTGCCAGCCATGACCGTAGGCCGTAATGTCGCCATTGATCATGACCGGAATATGTTCAGGGGACGTACTGAAGTTCTTCCTGAAACTCGCAATATCCGAAAACTGGCTTTCGATGAGCTGTCGGGAACGGGCCTCCTTTTCCGGCTGAGTCTCAGCTTCACCACTGTCCGTCTTGTCCGTCCAGGGGTATTGAGGGTCGGATGCAAATACCATGTAGTGGGGATTTTGTTCAGCCAGCACCATGGGCGAAATAAAACCAAATACGCATACAAACGCACAGACAATTCGGCTTTTATTAAATAGAGCCTTCATATAATTCCTTTTATTTTCAATTGAGAAATAGCGATAACGTAATCGCAATCGGAAGTTAATGGAAAATCGAAAAGAACAAAACTGCAAATCCATTGCAAATTAATTAACTGCACTTACTACCTTTCCGCCCCCAAACAAAAAACCATTAAAGTTCAAACCTGTATCACTAAGAAATTGCTGAAGGACGCTGTTTACGGATTCGCCTGCAGCCGCAAAAAACTCAGCCATACTCAACAAGTCAATTGATCTGCGTCAGACTTTGTTACGTTCGCTACACCATTGGCATTTTTTTCCCAACGCGACCAAAGGTCGCACCCGTTCGTCGGCGTGACAGGCGTATCATTGCGCCACTGCAACGCCCTTTCTGACCCCGGCCGGCACGTATCGACCGAGGCATTTTTCCACTGCCGTGGGATGCAATGATGAGCAACCAGATTCCGGTACACGACGTCACGCCACCCAGCAAAAACGCGAACAACAGCGTTGATCTCTACGCCTCTCGAGAAAAAATCTACACCCGCGCCTTCACCGGCCTGTTCCGCAATTTGCGGATGATGGGCGGTGCCGCGCTGTTCCTGCTGTATTTCGGTACGGTCTGGTTGAACTGGGGCGGCCATCAAGCCGTGTGGTGGAACCTGCCAGAGCGCAAGTTCTTCATTTTCGGCGCGACCTTCTGGCCGCAGGATTTCATTCTGCTGTCGGGTCTGTTGATCATTGCTGCGTTCGGGCTGTTCTTCATCACCGTGTATGCCGGCCGTGTGTGGTGCGGCTACACCTGCCCGCAAAGCGTGTGGACATGGATTTTCATGTGGTGCGAGAAGGTCACCGAAGGCGACCGCAACCAACGCATCAAGCTCGACAAGGCGCCGATGAGTGCCAACAAGTTTGCGCGTAAATTCGCCAAACACGCGCTGTGGCTGCTGATCGGTTTCGTCACCGGCATGACCTTCGTCGGCTACTTCTCGCCGATCCGCGAACTGGTGTTCGAATTCTTCACCGGCCAAGCCGATGGCTGGTCGTACTTCTGGGTCGGTTTCTTCACCCTCGCCACCTACGGCAACGCCGGTTGGTTGCGCGAGCAGGTGTGCATTTACATGTGCCCGTATGCGCGCTTCCAGAGCGTGATGTTCGACAAGGACACGCTGATCGTTTCCTACGACCCGCGTCGCGGCGAAAGCCGTGGCCCGCGCAAGAAAGGCGTCGACTACAAGGCCATGGGCCTGGGCGATTGCATCGATTGCACCATGTGCGTTCAGGTCTGCCCGACCGGCATCGACATCCGCGACGGCCTGCAGATCGAGTGCATTGGCTGCGCGGCGTGTATCGACGCCTGCGACAGCATCATGGACAAGATGGACTACCCGCGCGGCCTGATCAGCTACACCACCGAGCACAACCTCTCCGGGCAGAAAACCCATAAACTGCGGCCACGCCTGATCGGCTACGCGGTGGTGCTTTTGGCGATGATCAGTCTGCTGGTGACCGCGTTCTTCATGCGCTCGCTGGTCGGTTTCGACGTCAGCAAGGACCGCGTGCTGTACCGCGAGAACGCCGAAGGCCGGATCGAAAACGTCTACAGCCTGAAGATCATGAACAAGGACCAGCGCGATCACACCTATGTGCTGGAAGCCGCCGGCCTGCCGGATCTGCGCCTGCAAGGCAAACGCGAGATCAAAGTGGCGGCCGGAGAAATTTTCAGCATGCCGGTCGAACTGTCGAGCGCACCGGAACAACTGCCATCGAGCACCAACGAGGTGAAATTCATCCTCAAGGATGCCGATGACGACAGCGTCCACGTTGAAGCCAAGAGCCGATTCATCGGCCCACAAATCCGTTGAGAGAACTGAACATGCCCGCCGCAAACGCCGCAAGTCCCTGGTACAAGCACCTCTGGCCGTGGATCATCATCGGGATTCTGGCCTGCTCGGTGACGTTGACCCTGTCCATGGTGACCATCGCGGTGAACAACCCGGACAACCTGGTCAATGACAATTACTACGAGGCCGGCAAAGGCATCAATCGCTCGCTGGATCGCGAGTTGCTCGCGCAGAACCTGAAAATGCGGGCAGCGGTGCATCTGGATGACGTGACGGGCGAAGTTGACCTGCGTTTGAGCGGTGACAGCCAGCCGAAGACCCTGGAATTGAACCTGATCTCGCCGACTCAGCCGGAAAAGGATCGCAAAATTGTTCTGACCCGCAGCGAAACTGAAGCCGGTCGCTACATCGGCCAACTGAGCGACAAGATCGAAGGCCGCCGGTTTGTCGAGCTGCTGGGGTCTCAGGATGACCACGTCTGGCGCATGTTCGAAGAAGAACTGGTCAGCCATGACAAGGATCTGCTGCTCGGTGATGAACCGCTGCAAGGCGCCGAAGACTTGAAGAAGTAACCTTGCCATTGTGGCGAGGGAGCTTGCTCCCGCTGGGGTGCGAAGCGCCCCCAAAACCGGCTTTACGGTTCATTCAGACATAGTGAGTCTGCTGCTTTGCGACTGCTTCGCAGCCGAGCGGGAGCAAGCTCCCTCGCCACAATAGATTTTCATGGCAACAGAAATGACCACCCCACTCCCCTGCTACCACTGCGCCCTACCCGTTCCGTCCGGCAGCCGCTTTACCGCTGTCGTCCTCGGGGAGTCCCGCGAGTTCTGCTGCCCCGGCTGCCAGGCCGTGGCCGAGGCCATCGTTGCCGGTGGGCTGGAAAGCTATTACCAGCATCGCAGCGAAGCGTCGGCCAACCCCGAAGCGCTGCCGGTGCAACTGGTGGATGAGCTGGCGCTGTACGACCGCGCCGATGTGCAAAAACCTTTCGTCCGCCATGAAGGCGACCTCGCCGAAACCACGCTGCTGATGGAAGGCATCAGTTGCGCGGCCTGCGGCTGGCTGATCGAGAAACATCTGCGCACGCTGCCTGCGGTGGCCGAGGCGCGATTGAACCTGTCCAACCATCGTCTGCACGTGCGCTGGGCCGATGGGCAATTGCCGTTGAGCCAGGTACTCGCCGAACTGCGTCACATCGGTTACGCCGCGCACCCCTATCAAGCCGACCGCGCCAGCGAACAACTGGCCAGCGAAAACCGCCTCGCCCTGCGCCAGCTCGGGGTGGCCGGGCTGCTGTGGTTCCAGGCGATGATGGCGACGATGGCGACCTGGCCGGAATTCAACATCGACCTCAGCCCCGAGCTGCACACGATCCTGCGTTGGGTCGCGTTGTTTCTGACCACGCCGATCGTGTTCTACAGTTGCGCACCGTTCTTCAAAGGGGCGATGCGCGATTTACGCACGCGGCACCTGACCATGGACGTCTCGGTATCGCTGGCGATCGGCAGCGCGTACATCGCCGGGATCTGGACGTCGATTACCGGCGTCGGCGAGTTGTATTTCGATGCAGTCGGCATGTTCGCGCTGTTTTTGCTCGCCGGACGCTACCTGGAACGCCGCGCCCGCGAGCGCACCGCCGCTGCCACCGCACAGCTGGTCAACCTGTTGCCGGCCTCGTGCCTGCGTCTGGATGCAGCCGGCCAGAGCGAACGCATCCTGCTCAGCGAACTGCGCCTGGGCGACCACATTCTGGTGCAACCGGGTTCGATCCTGCCGGCGGACGGCAAGATCCTCGACGGCCAGTCGAGCATCGACGAATCGCTTCTGACCGGTGAATATCTGCCGCAACCGCGCATGCCGGGTGAAGCGGTGACGGCGGGTACACTCAACGTCGAAGGCGCGCTGACCGTTGAAGTGCAGGCACTGGGGCAAGACACGCGATTGTCGGCCATCGTCCGTTTGCTCGATCGCGCCCAGGCGGAAAAACCGCGCCTGGCGGAAATCGCCGATCGCGCCGCGCAATGGTTTCTGCTGTTGTCACTGATCGCCGCAGCCGCCATCGGCCTGTTGTGGTGGGAGCTGGATTCGTCGCGGGCGTTCTGGATTGTCCTCGCCATGCTCGTCGCGACTTGCCCGTGTGCATTGTCGCTGGCAACGCCGACCGCGCTGACGGCCGCCACCGGCACCCTGCACAAACTCGGTCTGTTGTTGACTCGCGGCCATGTGCTGGAGGGTCTGAATCAGATTGATACGGTGATCTTCGACAAGACCGGCACGCTCACCGAGGGCCGGTTGGTGTTGCGCTCGATCCGTCCGCTGGGGACGCTGAACAGCGAGCAATGCCTGAGCCTCGCCGCCGCACTGGAAAACCGTTCGGAGCACCCGATCGCCCGGGCTTTCGGCCGTGCGCCGCTGGCAGCGGAAGAAGTCCACAGCACGCCGGGACTGGGTCTTGAAGGTCTGGTCGGTGAGCAGCGTTTGCGCATCGGTCAGGCGGAATTTGTCTGCGCCCTCAGCGACTCGCCTTTGCCGACGATGCCGGACGAGCCGGGCCAATGGTTGCTGCTCGGTGACAGCGCCGGGCCGCTGGCGTGGTTTGTTCTCGATGACCGCTTGCGCGACGATGCGCCCGCCCTGCTCGCTGCGTGCAGGGCCCGTGGCTGGCGCACCTTGCTGCTGTCCGGCGACAGTTCGCCAATGGTCGCCAGTGTCGCCGCCGAACTGGGTATCGACGAAGCCCGTGGTGGTCTGCGGCCGGACGACAAGCTGCAAGTGCTGCAACAGTTGCACAAGGAAGGTCGCAAAGTGCTGATGCTCGGCGACGGCGTCAACGATGTGCCGGTGCTGGCTGCCGCCGACATCAGCGTGGCGATGGGTTCGGCCACCGATCTGGCGAAAACCAGTGCCGATGCCGTGCTGCTGTCCAACCGCCTCGACGCATTGGTGCAGGCGTTCACGCTGGCGCGGCGCACCCGCCGGGTAATCATCGAGAATCTGCTGTGGGCCGCGCTGTACAATGGCCTCATGTTGCCGTTCGCCGCCCTCGGCTGGATCACCCCGGTGTGGGCCGCCGTCGGCATGTCGATCAGTTCGTTGACCGTGGTGCTCAATGCCCTGCGCCTGACTCGCCTGCCGAGCACGCCAGCCACCCGCACCTCGTCAGAAACCCGCCCGCTGCCGGCCTGAGCCGTGCAGGCATGGAGTACAGATGCCAGCTCTCTACGTGATGATCCCGGCCGCGTTGCTGATCGTGGCCATCGCCGTGTACATCTTCTTCTGGGCGGTGGACAGCGGCCAGTACGACGACCTCGACGGCCCGGCCCACAGCATCCTGTTCGACGACCAGGACCCGAACCACACCGCGGCCGTCGACGAAGCCAACGCGAACAAACCGGACGACAAGGCGCCTCCCCATGCTTGAACTGGCGCCACTGCTGGTCTCGGCGCTGATCCTCGGCCTGCTCGGTGGCGGCCATTGCCTGGGGATGTGCGGCGGTTTGATGGGCGCGCTGACATTGGCGATTCCCAAGGAACAACGCAGCCGGCGCTTTCGTTTGCTGCTGGCGTACAACCTTGGGCGGATCCTCAGTTACGCCACCGCAGGTTTGCTCATCGGCCTGGCTGGCTGGGCGGTGGCCAACAGTCCCGCCGCGCTGTTCATGCGCGTGCTGGCCGGGCTGCTGCTGATTGCCATGGGCTTGTACCTCGCCGGTTGGTGGAGCGGCCTGACCCGCATCGAAAGCCTCGGGCGCGGTGTGTGGCGCTACATCCAACCGGTGGCCAATCGCTTGCTGCCGGTGTCGAGTCTGCCCCGCGCGCTATTGCTTGGCGCACTGTGGGGCTGGCTGCCGTGTGGACTGGTTTACAGCACGCTGCTGTGGTCGGCCAGCCAGGGCAACGCGCTGGACAGTGCGCTGTTGATGCTCGCGTTCGGCCTCGGCACTTGGCCGGTGTTGCTCGCCACCGGCCTGGCCGCCGAGCGAGTGACCGCGCTGCTGCGCAAACGCAGCGTGCGCATGGCCGGTGGATTGCTGGTGATCCTGTTCGGCATCTGGACCCTGCCCGGCCCGCATCAGCATTGGTTGATGGGTCACTGACATGAACCCAAGAAATTGAGCCAGTGATATCTACTGTGGTGAGGGGATTTATCCCCGACCGGCTGCGAAGCAGTCGTAAGACCTGTCAGCAAGGTATGACTGGAAGAATGTAGGGGACCGCTTCGCGCCCCATCGGGGCGGTGCGACGTTTCGCTGAATCCCCTCACCACAAAATCCAGGCAAACCCTTCAACCACCGTTGATGCAAATCAACAGCCCCATCGCCGCACCCCGATAGACTCGCCACACTGCCAGCCTATCCGGGGGAATGCCCGCATGCTCGACGCCATTCGTTGGGACACTGATCTGATCCGCCGCTACGACCTGGCGGGGCCGCGCTACACCTCGTATCCGACGGCCGTGCAATTCAACAGTCAGGTCGGCACTTTCGACCTGTTCCATGCCCTGCGCGATAGCCGCAAGGCTCTGCGGCCGTTGTCGCTGTACGTGCATGTGCCGTTCTGCGCGAACATTTGCTACTACTGCGCCTGCAACAAAGTCATCACCAAGGATCGCGGTCGCGCATTGCCGTACTTGCAACGGCTGGAGCAGGAAATCCAGCTGATCGCCTGCCACCTCGATCCGACGCAAAAAGTCGAACAGCTGCACTTTGGCGGCGGCACGCCGACCTTCCTCAGCCACGATGAACTGCGGCAACTGATGGCGCACCTGCGCAAGCATTTCAATCTGCTGGATGACGATTCCGGCGATTACGGCATTGAGATCGACCCTCGCGAGGCCGACTGGTCGACCATGGGCCTGCTGCGCGAACTCGGTTTCAACCGGGTCAGCATCGGTCTGCAAGACCTTGATCCGGCGGTGCAACGGGCGGTCAATCGCCTGCAGAGCCTGGAAGAGACCCGCGCCGTGATCGACGCGGCGCGCACTCTGCAATTTCGCTCGATCAACATCGACCTGATTTACGGCCTACCCAAGCAGACTCCGGACAACTTTGCCCGCACCGTCGAGGAAGTCATCAGCCTGCAACCGGATCGGCTCTCGGTGTTCAACTACGCGCACCTGCCGGAACGCTTCATGCCGCAGCGACGGATCAACGGCAACGAACTGCCAAGTCCGACGCAGAAACTGGAAATGCTCCAGCGCACCATCGAGCAACTGACCGCCGCCGGTTACCGCTACATCGGCATGGACCACTTTGCCCTGCCCGACGATGAGCTGGCGATTGCCCAGGAAGAACAAACCCTGCAACGCAACTTCCAGGGCTACACCACTCACGGCCATTGCGATCTGATTGGTCTGGGGGTGTCGGCGATCAGCCAGATCGGCGACCTGTATTGTCAGAACAGCAGCGATCTCAACGAATACCAGAACACCCTCGCCGCCGCGCAACTGGCGACCAGTCGTGGCCTGGTGTGCAATGCCGATGATCGGCTGCGTCGCGAGGTGATCCAGCAGTTGATCTGCAATTTCAGCCTCGAATTCGCCGACATCGAGCAAGCGTTCAACGTTGATTTCCAGGGTTACTTCGGCGCGCTGTGGCCGCAACTGCAAGGCATGGCCAAGGACGGCCTGATCACGCTGGACAGCGAGAGGATCGAAGTATTGCCGGCGGGACGCCTGCTGGTGCGTTCGGTGTGCATGGTGTTCGACGCTTACCTCGAACAGCAGAACCGCCAGCGTTTCTCGCGGGTGATTTAGTTTTTCATCAGCAGTGAACCGACTTGCATGTTTTGCTCGGACGTCAGACCCGATTGGCCCACCACTTTCGACAAAGCCAGATTGGCGGTGATCAAACCAGTGTTCAACGCAGCGATGGCGCCACGCAGGCTGGCAACCTTGATGATTTTTTCTTCGTTGGAAAGGCGCTTGTCGGCCATGATCTTTTCGATCTGCGCCTTTTTCTCGGCAATCTCTTTTTGCAGCTTGCGGATCATCTTCAGCAATTGCTGGATGTTCTCGGGCAAACCGCTTTCTTCGATGTCGCGATTATCGCCGCCCGCACTCGCCGATTTCTCGATGGAAGCTCCGGACAGCGACACTTTGACGCCTTCGACCAAGGTCGGGGTTGCCTCCTCGGTCGAGCCGTCTTCGCGTGTATTGCCTGAAGCCGCTTTAAACGTCTCCGGCAATGCCGCAACGTCGTTGCTACCGGGGCCCAGCGTGCCAATGGCGGCCATCGAGTCGTTCCTTGTATGCGTTCTGATACCTGTTTATCGGCGGCTTGCCCTGCGGCTTTACGCCCGCGGGTCAAACTCGCCACAGACTGGCCTGAATGTCCTCCCGTGAGTTACCCTTACGGCTTATGTGTGTTTTCCCACAAGGATTAAAGAAATGTCCGAGCCAGTTAAACTGCGCGCTCACAACCAGGCCCATTGCAAGGATTGCAGCCTGGCCCCTCTCTGCCTGCCACTTTCTCTGAATCTGGAAGACATGGATGCGCTGGACGAAATCGTTAAACGCGGCCGCCCGTTGAAAAAGGGTGAATTCCTGTTCCGTCAGGGCGACACGTTCGATTCCGTTTATGCAGTACGCTCCGGCGCCCTGAAGACCTTCAGCCTGAGCGACACTGGCGAAGAACAACTCACCGGTTTCCACCTGCCGAGCGAACTGGTCGGCCTGTCTGGCATGGACACCGAGAAACACCCGGTGTCCGCCCAGGCACTGGAAACCACCTCGGTTTGCGAAATCCCTTTCGAACGCCTCGACGAACTGGCCCTGCAACTGCCGCAACTGCGCCGCCAGTTGATGCGCGTGATGAGCCGGGAAATTCGCGACGACCAGCAAATGATGCTGTTGTTGTCGAAGAAAACCGCCGATGAGCGCATCGCGACATTCCTCGTCAACCTGTCGGCGCGCTTCCGTGCTCGCGGCTTCTCGGCCAATCAGTTCCGCCTGAGCATGTCGCGCAATGAAATCGGCAACTACCTGGGCCTGGCGGTGGAAACCGTGTCGCGGGTGTTCACCCGTTTCCAACAAAACGAACTGATCGCCGCCGAGGGCAAAGAGATCCACATCCTCGACCCGATCCAGCTCTGCGCCCTGGCCGGCGGCTCGCTCGACGGCTGATCTCGACCCGCGGCCGAGCGCATCGTTTCAGCCGCGGGTATACTGCGCCGTTTGCAGCCCTGCCAGGACAACTCGACGATGGTCTTCG
Source organism: Pseudomonas sp. TH06 (assembly GCF_016651305.1). Taxonomy (GTDB): domain Bacteria; phylum Pseudomonadota; class Gammaproteobacteria; order Pseudomonadales; family Pseudomonadaceae; genus Aquipseudomonas. The sequence goes on from NZ_JAEKEC010000003.1 coordinate 487,544, forward strand.
ACTCCTTCGACATCAAATCCCTGATCCGCCCCGTGATCGACTTCCCGAAACCGGGCGTGATCTTTCGCGACATCACCCCGCTATTCCAGTCGCCGACGGCCCTGCGCCTGGTGATGGACAGTTTCGCCCACCGCTATGTGGAAGCCGACTTCACCCACATCGGCGCGATGGATGCCCGTGGTTTCCTGATCGGTTCGGTGCTGGCTTATCAGTTGAACAAGCCGCTGGTGCTGTTCCGCAAGCAAGGCAAACTGCCGGCGGACGTATTGGCCGAAGGTTACGCGACCGAGTACGGCGAAGCCTTCCTGGAAGTGCACGCCGACAGCCTGTGCGAAGGTGATTCGGTGGTGATGTTTGATGATTTGATCGCCACTGGCGGGACGCTGATTGCAGCGGCCAACCTGATTCGCCGCATGGGCGCGCGAGTGCATGAGGCGGCGGCGATTATCGATTTGCCGGAACTCGGTGGCTCGCAGCGTCTGGAAGATATGGGCATCCCTACCTTCTGCCTGACGCAGTTTTCTCTCGCGGAACAATAAGCGTCGCCCTTCTGGCCGCCATCGCGAGCAGGCTCACTCCTACAATTTGGAATGCGTTCCCCTGTAGGAGTGAGCCTGCTCGCGATGAGGCCAGCAGTCCCACCTGAAATCCTAAAGGCCCATCTGCTTGCTGATGATTTCGTTCATCACCTCTCGCGTCCCGCCGCCAATCGACAAGATGCGGTTATCCCGATACAGCCGCTCCACCAGACTCTCGCGCATATAACCCAGCCCGCCAAGAATCTGCACCGCTTCGCTGGTGATCCGGTCCGAGGTGTCCGTGGCGAAGTTCTTGGCCATGGAAATCTCCTTGATCACACTCTGCCCCGCCGCCATCTTCGCCGCTTGCCGGTAGGTGAATTCCCGCGACACTTCCAGCGCTGTGGCCATTTCGGCGAGGCGATGCTTGATCACCTGGAACTTGCCGATCGGTTTGCCAAACGCCTCACGCTCCCGCGCCCACTTCAGCGCCTCCTCCAGCGCCAGCTGCGCGGTCATGTTGGCCATCAGCGCCAACGCCAACCGCTCGCTCTGGAAGTTGCCCATGATGCAGGCGAAGCCCATGTTCTCGGCACCGATCAGGTTTCCTGCTGGCACCCGGCAATTGTCGAAGAACAATTCCGCCGTGTCCGACGCCCACCAACCCATTTTCTTCAACTGACGGCCGACGGTGAAACCCGGCGTACCCTTTTCAATCAATAGCAGACTGATGCCGCCGAAACCTGGCGCACCCGTGCGTACCGCGACGGTATAGAAGTCGGCGCGTACGCCGCTGGTGATAAAGGTTTTGCTGCCGCTGACCCGGTAGAAGTCGCCGTCACGCACGGCGCGGGTTTGCAGGTTGGCGACGTCGGAGCCGCCGCCGGGCTCGGTGATCGCCAGCGCGCTGATCTTCTCGCCACTGAGCACTTGCGGGACTACGCGATCGCGAACTTGCGGCCGCGCCCATTTGACGATCGGCGGCAGACCGATATCCAGCGAACCCAGCCCCGCCACCAGGCCGCCGGAGCCGCAGCGCATCAGTTCTTCACTGGCGGCGACCTTGGCGAACAGGTCGCCCTCATGGCTGCCGCCCAGCGCTTCGGGGTAGCCGATGCCAAGGATGCCGGCGGCGCCGGCCTTCAGGTACAACTCACGGGGAAAGCTTTCGGCTTCTTCCCACTGATCGATGTCCGGCAGGATCTCGCGCTCGACGAAACGTCTGACGCTGTCGCGGACCATTTGGTGGCTGGGATCGAAGTATTCCTGAAAGGCAGGCATCGGCGAACTCCACTGAAGGGTTCGCCGACGTTAACCGAGCGCTTGCTTGGTTTTCAACACAATTGTGTGAACCTGAAAGACTGAGGCGCTTTGATCGCGAGCAGGCTCACTCCTACAGGGGAATGCATTCCAAATGTAGGAGTGAGCCTGCTCGCGATGAGGCCAGAACAAGCAATACAGGACTCAGAGAGTGATCGGTTTGCGGCCGGCAAACGAATGTGCCAGCGTGCCGCCATCCACCAGTTCCAGCTCACCACCCAACGGCACCCCGTGGGCGATCCGCGAAGCGATCAAACCTTTGTTGTTGAGCAACTGCGCGATGTAATGCGCCGTCGCCTCACCCTCAACTGTCGGGTTGGTGGCCAGAATAACCTCGGTAAACGTCCCCGCCTCTTCGATCCGCGTCATCAGCTGCGGAATGCCGATCGCCTCAGGTCCGAGCCCATCCAGCGGTGACAAATGCCCCTTGAGCACAAAGTAGCGCCCACGGAAACCGGTCTGCTCGACCGCATACACGTCCATCGGCCCTTCGACCACGCACAGCAGCGTGTCATCGCGGCGAGTATCGGCGCACTGCGGGCACAGATCGTCTTCGGTCAGCGTGCGGCACTGGCGGCAGTGACCGACCCCTTCCATGGCCTGACTCAAGGATTGAGCCAGACGCAGACCGCCGCTGCGGTCACGTTCGAGCAACTGCAACGCCATGCGCTGGGCAGTTTTCTGACCGACACCCGGCAGAATTCGCAGGGAGTCGATCAGTTGGCGAATCAAAGGGCTGAAGCTCATGGGTAAAAAGTCCGACAAAACAACGAGACGCGGTTTATACCCGCGCCTCTGGCCAGCGTCAAATACTCAGTCCTGGGCGACCTTCACCACCAGTTTGCCGAAGTTGCGCCCCTCCAGCAGACCGATAAACGCCTCGGGCGCCTGCTCCAGGCCTTCGACCACGTCCTCGCGGAATTTCACCTTGCCATCGCGTACCCACGGCACCATGTGGCTGATGAATTCCGGCTGACGATCACCGTAGTCATCAAAGACGATGAAGCCCTGAATCCGCACACGCTTGGTCAACAGCGTTCGTTGCAGCATCGGCAAGCGATCCGGGCCCTTGGGCGCCTCAGAGGCGTTGTAACCGGCGATCAGCCCGCACAACGGAATGCGCGCCTTGGGATTGAGCAACGGCACGACCGCGTCGAAAACGTGCCCACCGACATTCTCGTAATAAATGTCGATGCCCTTAGGGCAAGCCTTGGCCAGTTGCTCGGCGAAATCCGCCGCCTTGTGATCGATGCAGGCATCGAAACCCAGTTCCTCGACAACGTACTTACACTTGTCGGCACCGCCCGCCACACCCACAGCGCGCAGCCCTTTGATCCTGGCCACTTGCCCGACCACCGAGCCAACCGCGCCCGACGCTGCCGCCACCACCAGGGTCTCGCCCTCTTTCGGCTGGCCGATGTCCATCAGGCCCATGTAGGCGGTCATGCCGGGCATACCGAGCACACCCAGGGCCATCGACGGGCTCGGCAGCCCGGACGGGATTGGAATGATATTGCGGCCGTCGCTGATGCTGTGGCTTTGCCAGCCTGTGGCGCCGACCACCAGATCGCCTTTATGAAATTTCGGATGCCGTGAGTCCTCGACACGGCTGACAGCACCGCCAGTCATCACTTCGCCGATTTGTACCGGTGCAGCGTAGGACGGAGCGTCGCTCATGCGTCCGCGCATGTATGGGTCCAGCGACAGGTACAGGGTCTTCAGCAGCACCTGCCCTTCTTCAAGATCCGGTAACGCTTCGCGCTCCAGACGGAAATTTTCCGGGGTCGGTGCGCCCACCGGACGCGAGGCCAGGACAAAGCGTTGGTTGAGGGTCAGAGGGTCGGACATGTCAGCGTCTCCTGTGAATGGTGAATTCAGCGGGTATAGGGAGCAGACCGTTGCAGCATGGGTGGGTTCGATGTTTCGACACTGCACGAGATTTATGTAGGAGCTGCGGCACGCTGCGATCTTTTGATTTTGCTTATAGAAGTCAGGATCAAAAGATCGCAGCCTCGTTTCACTCGACAGCTCCTACAGGGGCTGGTGTTGAACCAGCCAGAAACAAAAATGCCAGGCGCAAGGCCTGGCATTTTGTGTAGCTCATCTGCCGCCGATTGGCGAATCAGAATGGCAGTTTCATACCGGCTGGCAGGTTCATGCCGGCGGTCATGCTGCCCATTTTTTCCTGGCTGTTGGCTTCGATCTTGCGCACGGCGTCGTTGACGGCGGCGGCAACCACGGCTTCCAGCATCTCTTTGTCGTCTTCGCTCAGGCCTTCAACCAGGCTTGGGTCGATGCTCACGCTCTTGACGTCGTGACGACCGGTCATCACCACGGTGACCATATCGCCGCCGGCCTTACCGGTGACTTCGGCGTTGGCCAGTTCTTCCTGCATCTTGGCCATTTTTTCCTGCATCTGCTGCGCCTGCTTCATCAGGCCGGCCATGCCACCTTTCATCATGGGAATCACCTCAAAAGTACTTGGATCAAAACAGCGCCCGGTCACAAGACCGAGCGCCTTCAGTTATTAGCCTTGGGCGACCAAGGCGTCGACAGGTTCAATAGTATCGTGTCGCACCACCGCGCCGAACTGCTGAACCATCTGCTGGATGAACGGATCGCCGTGGATCGACTCCTCCGCCTCGCGCTGACGGTTGGCTCGGCGGCGGGACGCGGCCTGGGCCGGGGTTTCCTGCTCGGGCTTGATCAGTTCGATGGTCAGGCTCAGCGTGCGGCCGTGGAACTGGTTCAACGCATCATTGAGACGACGCTGCTGCGTGGCGTTGAACAGCGCACTGTGCGCCGGGTCGAGGTGCATCAGCCAATGGTCGCCATCAACTGCGATCAATGTGCAGTTGGCGGCGATGCTGCCGGTCATGCCGGAGATCGGCAATTTCGGGAACAACTCCAGCCACTGCAACGCCAGACCAGTGGCAGGTGCCGCCGCAGGTTCCGGCTCGGGTTCCGGTGCCGGCTCGGCCGCGTGTTCACTGGCCAGTTCGTCGAGATAGCTATAAGCCGAATCCATGTCCGGCTCGATGTAGTCTTCGTCTAGCGGCGGCTCGTCATCGAGGTCCATGCCCGGTGTTGCGGCATCGACGTCGGCGACCGACGGCTCGGGAATCGGCGCAGCGGCCCACTCCGGTGCATCCGGGACGACGCTGTCCGGGGTCGGCAGCGGCATCGGCGGCAACTCGGGCTGCTCGGCGGCGGTTTCCAGTACGGGTTCGACAGCGGGTTGCTGCGCAGGCTCGGGCTCAGGTTCAGGCTCAACCGGGTCGTTCCACGGCAGGTCGACCACCGCTTCAACCGCAACTGGCTCAGGCTCGGGTTCCGGCGCTGGTTGCGGCTCCGCCGCGATCACAGGCTCGGGAACCGGAGCAGGCGCAACCACGGGAGCTGGCACTGGTGCAGGTGTGGGTGCAACAGCCGCAGCGACTACCGGCGCAGGTTCAGGCGCGGCAGCCACGGAGTTTGCGGAATCAACTGTGGCCTGGCTGATCCCCACTGGCTTTAGCGGTTGCCTCGGCGCGTCCACCGTATCCGCCGGCCGGAAGGCCAGCATTCGCAGCAGGACCATTTCGAAACCGCCACGCGGATCCGGCGCCAGCGGCAAGTCGCGACGCCCAATCAAACCCATCTGGTAATAGAACTGCACGTCTTCGGCCGGCAAGGCATGCGCCAATGCCAACACCCGGTCACGATCACCATGGCCGTTGTCGACACCCTCCGGCAGCGCCTGAGCGATGGCCACGCGGTGCAGCACATTGAGAATTTCCGATAGCACGCCGTTCCAGTCCGGGCCTTGTTCGGCCAGGTGGCGCACGGCTTCGAGCAACGCCTTGGCATCGCCTTCGATCAACGAATGCAGCACGTCGTAGACCTGACCGTGATCCAGCGTGCCGAGCATCGCACGCACGTCTGTGGCCAGAACCTTGCCTTCACCGAATGCAATGGCCTGATCAGTCAGGCTCATGGCATCACGCATCGAACCGTCAGCAGCGCGACCGAGCAGCCACAGTGCATCGTCTTCGAATGGCACGTTTTCGGCTGTCAGCACGTGGGTCAGATGCTCAACCACACGTTCCGGCGTCATGTTCTTCAGCGAGAACTGCAAGCAACGCGACAAAATCGTTGCCGGAAGTTTCTGCGGGTCGGTGGTCGCCAGGATGAACTTGACGTACGGCGGCGGCTCTTCAAGGGTTTTCAACAGCGCATTGAAGGAATGGCTGGAAAGCATGTGCACTTCGTCGATCAGGTAGACCTTGAAGCGCCCACGGCTTGGGGCGTACTGCACGTTGTCGAGCAGTTCGCGGGTGTCTTCGACCTTGGTGCGGCTCGCGGCGTCGATCTCGATCAGGTCGACAAAGCGGCCCTCATCGATTTCACGGCACACCGAGCACTCGCCGCACGGGCTGGAAGTGATACCTGTTTCACAGTTCAGGCATTTGGCAATGATCCGCGCAATCGTGGTTTTACCCACCCCGCGCGTACCGGTGAACAGGTACGCGTGGTGCAGCCGCTGGCTGTCCAAGGCATTGATCAGAGCCTTGAGCACATGGGTCTGGCCGACCATTTCGCGGAACGAGCGCGGACGCCATTTACGTGCAAGAACCTGATAACTCATCGAAAACCGTCGCAACGAAGGAAGCTGAAGCGGCTAATGCTAGCGGAGCAAGGGCAAAATTGCATCCGGTGTCCTCGTCTAATGTGGCTAAGCTGCATGAGCAGAGGCTTTTATCGGCTCGGGATCGGGAATTACCGGAGCGTTTATGCGTTGGGCCTTGGGGGCACTACTGGGAATCAGCCTGAGCGTGACGGCAGCGGAAACCCCGCTGCGCTTCGCCATGCCCGACAGCTGGGCGATGCCCATGGTGCAATTCGAACGCGGCCGCCCGACCCAGGGCATTCTCTACGACATCATGCTCAGCCTGGCCACGCAGGTCGGCGTGCCGGCGCAATTTCACGTCCTGCCCCGCGCCCGGGTGCAGACCGCCATGGAGCACGGCGAGATTGATGTGCGCTGCTACGCCGCACAGTCATGGCTGCCGAATCAGTCGGGGGATTACATCTGGAGCATTCCGCTGCTGTTTCAGCGCGATTTGCTGATCAGCCGCCAAAGTCAGCCAGCCCATGTTGACCCGGCGAGCCTGTCGCCCCAGTCGATTGGCACCGTGCTCGGCTACACCTACCCCACCCTGCAACCGCTGTTCGATGCCAATCAACTGCACCGCGAAGATGCGCGCAATCAGGAGCAGGTGCTGGAGAAACTGCTGGCCGGGCGTTATCGCTATGCCGTGAGTAATCAGTGGACGCTGGACTGGTTCAACCAGCGCTTGATGCCCGAGCAACAACTGCAAGGGGTGGCAGTGCTGCAAGAACAGAAGGTCGGTTGCTATGTGAGGAATGACCCGAAAGTGCCAGTGCAGCGGATATTGCGCACGTTGCTGCGGATGAAAACATCGGGGGAGATTGATGAGATTATCCGGCTCTATACCGGTAGTCCTGAGAACGACCGCCAACCCCTGTAGGAGTGAGCCTGCTCGCGATAGCGGTGTATCAGCCAACACATTTTTAGCAGACAGGACGCCATCGCGAGCAGGCTCACTCCTACAGGGGATTTGTGTGAACCGTTAAATCACAAACACAAAAAAACCGCAGTGGGCGAAACCCATGCAGTTCTGTTTGAAGCGTTCGATTGTTCGTTAAGGTGGTAACCCCACCAGCCACACCCCGGCACACAATGTTCCCGCTGTGGCTGCTGCCTTCCGGCTCTGACCAGGTTCACGGGTAATCGTTGCGGGGGGACCGATGGGGTCACCATAACGACGCTTGCCTGTCGGCGAGCCGCGCCATTGTACCTATCTGAGACGAAGTTACAACCGTTCTGTCCAGATTAAAAATATGAATGCGTTCAAAGACATAAAGATCGCAGCCTGCGGCAGCTCCTGCATGGATCCGTGCACAGCCGCAGGCTGCGATCTTTTGACGTTACAGCGCCAATACTTCATCCGCTCGACCACCGGCCTGCTGGATCACCAGATGAATGAAGTGCAGCTTGGTGATCGCTGGCGCCGGCAGCACGAACGGGTAGAAATCCGGCTGGCCCATGCTGCGTGACAGTTCGTTGAGCATCCCCGCCAGTTCGATCCACGCGTTGACGAACGACAGGAACGACTCGCCACCGGGATGTTGCGGATCGTAGAGCGTGCTGGTGGGAAACGGCTGGTAATCGAAATCCATTTCCCGTGCGCTCATGCCAAAACCCAGCGCGGTGTCCACGGCGTCCATCATGTGCAGGTAGTGCGCCCAGGTTTCTGCCCAGTCTTCCCACGGGTGCATGGTCGCGTAGGCGCTGACGTACTGCTGCGGCCAGTCCAGCGGCGCGCCTTGTTGATAGTGGCGATCCAGTGCTTCGGCGTAACTGGCGCGCTCGTCGCCGAACAGGTTGCGGAATGATTCGAGCCACGGACCGTTGGCGATCAGCCGATCCCAGTAGTAATGCCCGACTTCATGGCGAAAATGCCCAAGCAGCGTGCGATACGGCTCATGCATCTGCGCCCTCACCCGCTCGCGGTGGGCGTCGTCGGCTTCTTTGATGTCGAGAGTGATCAGGCCGTTGGCGTGGCCGGTCATGGGCGCATTGCCTTCGAGGTCGACGCCGATGAAATCGAAGGCCAGCCCGGACTCTTCATCCACGGTTTTCGGGATGACCTGCAAGCCGAGGGTAATCAGTTGCGCGACCAGACGACGCTTGGCGATTTCGACCTTGCGCCAGCGCTCGGGGTTATCCGGGTCAGAAAGGTCGGGGATGGTGCGATTGAGGCTGCAGGCGACGCACAGACTGTCGTGGTCGTTGGCCGGCAGCAGCCAGTTGCACGCCGCCGGGGTGTCGAGGTTGGCGCAGCGGCGGAACAGCCCGGCGTCGGGATCGGCGTCGAGCGTCCAGGTGCCGTCCTGCGGCCCCGGCTGCAGCGAGGTCAGGCGACTTTCTTCGGCTTGATAGCCGAGCAACGCGTTGCAGGCCAGGCATTGGCTGTTGCGAAAGAACAGCGATTGGCCACAGCGGCACGGCCAGACTTTGCTGTTGCGTGAAGACTCGCCCATGAACGGCGCGACGATGCGGGAACTGAGTTGCTCGAAAAAGCGGTACATGGCGATCTCTCCCTGGGGCTTGCCAAGACTAGATCATTCCGATGACAACATCGTTCCCACCCAAAACAGCGCAAACAGGTGATAACACCATTGTGGCGAGGGGATTTATCCCCGTTGGGTTGCGAAGCGACCCCAAATCCATAAAACGCGGTAAATCAGGTGTACCGAGCCGTATGGTTTTGCGACGACTGCGTCGCCGAACGGGGATAAATCCCCTCACCACAGGGTTTTACGTCAGACCTGAAGGCCGTGGGTTTTGAGGAAGGCGATGAACGCTTCTTCGTCCATCACTTTCACACCCAGTTCATTGGCCTTGGTCAGCTTGGAACCAGCGCCCGGTCCCGCTACCACGCAGTGGGTTTTCGCCGACACCGAACCGGCGACTTTCGCGCCGAGGCTTTCCAGATGTTCCTTGGCGACATCGCGGCTCATCAATTCGACTTTGCCGGTCAGCACCCAAGTCTCGCCGGACAACGGCAAACCTTCGACGACCCTCTTCTCGCTCTGCCAATGCATGCCGAAATCGCGCAGTTGTTTCTCGGATTCTTCCGCCAGTTGCCGATTCTCAGGCAAGGCGAAAAACTCACGCACAGAGTTCGCCTGTTTCTCCGGCAGCGCCTGACGCATGTCTAGCCAGTCGGCGTTCATCACCGCTTCCAGCGAGCCAAACTTGTCCGCCAGTTTTTGCGCGCCGCCCGGGCCGACCGAAGGGATGTGCAGTTTGTCGAGGAAACCACCAAGCGTGGTGCTGGCAGCAAACTCGGCGCCCAATTCGCCTTGATCCTGAATCTGCAAACCATGGCCGAGCAGCTCAGTGATGACCTGCTGGTTATGCGCATCTTCGAAGAAGCTGTGAATCTCGTGCGCCACTTCCAGACCGACGTCCGGCAGGTAGGTCAGCACTTGCGGCAAAGCCTGCTGAACACGCTCCAGCGAACCCAGCGAGCGCGCCAGTACCTTGGCCGTCTCTTCGCCGACATCTGGAATGCCCAGCGCATAGATGAACCGCGCCAGCCCCGGCTTCTTGCTGTCTTCAATGGCCGCCAGCAGTTTATTGCTAGAGACTTCGGCAAAGCCTTCCAGATCGACGATGTCGTCGAATTTCAGCGCGTACAGATCGGCTGGCGAACTGACCAGACCTTCGTCGACCAGTTGCTCGACGCTCTTGTCGCCCAGGCCTTCGATGTCCATTGCCCGGCGCGAGACGAAGTGAATGATCGCCTGCTTCAGTTGCGCGCCACACGCCAGACGGCCGACGCAGCGATACACCGCGCCTTCGCTGACAGTTTCCTTGCCTTTGCTGCGCTTGATCAGTTGCGTGCGCTCAACGTGCGAGCCACAGACCGGGCAGCTCTCGGGGATCGCTACTGGCCGGGCGTTTTCCGGGCGGCGCTCGGTGACCACTTGCACCACTTGCGGGATCACGTCACCGGCACGACGGATGATCACCGTGTCGCCGATCATCAGGCCCAGCCGCGCAACTTCGTCCATGTTGTGCAACGTCGCATTGGCCACGGTGACACCGGCCACCTTGACCGGTTTCAGCCGCGCCACCGGCGTGACGGCGCCAGTACGGCCGACCTGGAATTCCACGTCGAGCAGCTCGGTGAGTTCTTCCATGGCCGGGAATTTATGCGCGATGGCCCAACGCGGTTCGCGGGCGCGGAAGCCCAGTTCGCGCTGATCGGCAATGCTGTTGACCTTGAACACCACACCGTCGATTTCATAGGCCAGCGAATTACGCCGTTCGCCGATGTCGCGGTAGTAATCGAGGCATTCGCCGATGCCCTTGGCCAGTTTCAGTTCGTGACTGATCGGCATGCCCCATTTCTGCAACTGCTTGAGGTTGCCAATGTGGGTGTCGGAAATATCGTGGGAGACCTGACCAATGCCGTAGCAGCAGAATTCCAGCGGACGGTTGGCGGTGATCTTCGAATCCAGCTGACGCAGGCTGCCGGCCGCAGCGTTGCGCGGGTTGGCGAAGGTCTTGCCGCCGACTTCCAGTTGCGAGGCATTAAGGCGCTCGAAACCGGCCTTGGACATGAACACTTCACCGCGCACTTCCAGCGTCGCCGGCCAGCCTTCACCATGCAGCTTCAGGGGAATGTTGCGCACGGTGCGCACATTGACGCTGATGTCTTCACCGGTGGTGCCGTCACCGCGCGTGGCGCCGCGTACCAGCACGCCATCCTGATACAACAAGCTGACAGCCAGACCATCGAGCTTCGGTTCGCAGCTGTATTCCACCGCCGCGCCGCCACCGAACAAGTCGCCGACCGGAAGATCCAGACCCTCGGTCACCCGGCGATCAAACTCGCGCATGTCGGTTTCTTCGAAGGCGTTGCCGAGACTGAGCATCGGCACTTCGTGGCGCACCTGGGTGAACGCGGTGAGCGCCACGCTGCCGACACGCTGAGTCGGCGAGTCGCTGGTGATCAGTTCCGGGTTGGCCGCTTCCAGCGCCTTGAGCTCGTGGAACAACCGGTCGTACTCGGCGTCCGGAATGCTCGGCTCGTCGAGGACGTGATAGCGGTAGTTGTGCTGATCGAGTTCAGCGCGCAGCTCTAGAATGCGGTTTTTGGCGGCGGTCATGGGTGTTCTCTCATAAAGCAAAAGAGCAGCCGAGGCTGCTCTAATTCATATATCACTGGCAGCAGAATCAAAAGATCGCAGCCTTCGGCAGCTCCTACAGAAAATCGCAATCCCTGTAGGAGTTGTCGAGTGAAACGAGGCTGCGATCTTTTGATCTTGGCCTTAACGCTTCTGGGTCAGGGCGCGGCGTTCGAATTCGACGATGCGCTGACGGTAGTGCTCGATGGTCTGCGCGGTCAGCACGCTGCGCTGATCATCTTTCAGCTCACCGTTCAGTTCCTGCGACAGCTTGCGAGCGGCGGCCACCATCACATCGAAAGCCTGCTTCGGATGACGCGGGCCTGGCAGGCCGAGGAAGAAGCTCACCGCCGGGGTGCTGAAATGGTCGATGTCGTCCAGATCGAAGATGCCCGGTTTGACCGCATTGGCCATGGAGAACAGCACTTCACCGTTGCCGGCCATGCTTTCGTGACGGTGGAAAATATCCATCTCACCGAAACGCAGACCGCTTTCCAGGATGTTCTGCAACAGCGCCGGGCCTTTGAAGCCGGCAGCGTCGCGGCAGATCACGCTGATCACCAACACTTCTTCGGCTTGCGGCTGATCCTTGTCGACTACGGCAGGCGAAGGCTTGCTGTCTTCGACGAAGTCGTCGTCACGGCTGCTGAAGCTCGGCCCGCCGTCCAGATCGAGGTCGAGGTTCAGGTCGCCCTGCGCCGGACCGTTGCTGCCACGCTTGCCACGTTTCGAACCGGATTCGCGAGGCTCGCGTGCTTCGCGGGCCGGCATGCTCACCGACGGCAGATCGTGTTCGTCCAGTTGCGGCTCTTTATGTGTGTCCAGCACACGGGCCGGGCCTAACAGCTCGGCGCCGGTGTCCTCGTCCGGCAGGTTGGACAGACTTCGGTCAAGACGGAATTTCAGTTTTCCCTTGCCGCCGCGCATACGGCGCCAGCCATCGAAAAGAATACCGGCTATCACAATGATGCCGATGACGATCAGCCACTCGCGCAGACCGATTTCCATGTAATCCCGTGCCTCTATAAAAAATGCTGAAAAATAAGGGGTTTACATTGTGCAAACCGCTTTAAAACGTGGCGCCAACTCTATGTTCTGACAGGCGTTTTGCCCACGTATACGAAAAATTGACATTAAACTAGCACGACCAAAGACAACTTTACACCGTCTGTCGAAATCGCTGCGCAAATTGTGTCGATTTGCCACTTTCATTCAAATAGTCAGCCTGTTGTCATCTTTGCGCAGCTCAGCTGCAAGTCTCGAGCTATAAGCCACAAGCTCTTCTCTTGCAGCTCGCAGCTTATCGCTCGAAGCTGCGCCGCTAGGCGTCCACCATCGCCATCGCCTCCTCGACATCCACGGCTACCAGTCGCGAGCAACCCGGCTCATGCATCGTTACACCCATCAACTGCTCAGCCATTTCCATGGCGATCTTGTTGTGGGTGATATAGATGAACTGCACGGTCTGCGACATCTCTTTGACCAAGCGTGCGTAGCGTCCAACGTTAGCGTCATCCAGCGGTGCGTCAACTTCATCGAGCATGCAGAACGGCGCCGGGTTCAACTTGAAGATGGCAAAAACCAGTGCCAGCGCGGTCAGGGCTTTTTCCCCGCCGGAGAGCAAATGGATGGTGCTGTTCTTCTTCCCTGGCGGCTGCGCCATGATCGTTACCCCTGTATCGAGTAGATCTTCGCCCGTCAGTTCCAAATACGCGCGCCCGCCACCGAAAACTTTTGGAAAAAGTGCCTGTAAACCGCCATTGATCTGATCAAAGGTATCTTTGAAACGGTTACGGGTTTCCTTGTCGATCTTGCGGATAACGTTTTCCAGGGTTTCCAGTGCTTCGACCAGATCGGCGTCCTGGGCATCCAGATAACGTTTACGCTCGGATTGTTGCGTGTATTCATCGATGGCCGCGAGGTTGATCGCGCCCAGGCGTTGAATCCGCGCATTGATCCTTTCGAGTTCTTCTTCGGCTTCGCGTTCACTGGCTTGCGCGGTCAACGTCGCGAGCACGCCATTGAGATCGTAGCCGTCTTCGAGCAATTGATCCTGCAAGGCCTTGCGGCGCACGGTCAGGGCCTGCCATTCCATGCGTTGCTGTTCGAGTTGACCACGGATCAGCTGCGATTGCTGCTCGGCCTGGGTCCGGCGCTTTTCTGCGTCGCGCAGTTCGCGGTCGGCGTCTTCCAGAGCGATCTGCGCGGTCTTCAGTTCTTCGTCGACGGTCATGCGCTTGTCGAGCAGCTCTTCGAGTTTCAGGCGCAGTTCTTCCAGCGGTGCCTCGCCCTCCTCCAGATTCAGACTCAACTGTTCGCGCTTTTCGGTCAGGCGCTCGGCCTGCATTTCCAGACGTTCCAGCGCCTGACGCGTGGAGTCGTGCTGGGCGCGCAACGAGCCGAGGCGCACGGCCAATTGGTGTGCGTGATCCTTGTGCTGACGCGCTTCCTGACGCACGCGATCGAGGCGCTCGCGCAGACTGTCGCGCTGGGCCAGGAGCATTTCGCGCTGCTCGGTGTCCAGTGCCATCGCGTCGAGGGCTTCCTGCAATTGCATGCGCGCTTCGCCGACTTGCTCGTGCTCGAGTTCGCGCTGTTCGCCGAGTTCGACCAGTTCTTCATCGAGGCGCGTACGGCGCAAGGTCAGCTGTTCGGCCTTGGCTTTGCCCGCAGACAACTGGGCTTTGAGTTCACCTTGCTGGCGCGCTTCGTCTTGCAGCAAACGACGCAAATGTTCGCGGCCGTTTTCCTGCTGACGCTGTTGCGCACGCAGGGTTTGCAGACGAGTTTCCATGGCCTCGACCGTGGCTTCTTTCTCTTCGCGCTCGAGGTGCAGCGCTTCGATTTCCTGGCCACGGGCGAGCATGCCGCTTTCCGCTTCGCTGGCCCGACGCACACGCAGGAAATGCCGACCGACCCAGTAACCGTCGCGACTGATCAGGCTTTCGCCAGCGCTCAACTGCCCGCGCAAGGCCAGCGCTTGCTCCAGGCTATCGACCGGTTTGACCTGGCCAAGCCACGGCGACAGATCGATCTGTGCATCGACCTTGTCCAGCAAGCTGCCCGCCACCCGCACGCCATCGCTGGCCGGGCTGAGCAGGCGCAAATCGCCCTGAGTGAAACCAGACAGATCGAAGCCGCTGAAGTCGTCGACCAGCACCGCTTGCAGATCGGCGCCGAGCACGGTTTCCACCGCCAGCTCCCAACCGGCCTCAACCTTCAAGCCTTCGGCCAGACGCGGACGCTCGGCGAGGTTGTGTTCCTTGAGCCATTCGGCGGTGCCGGTGCCCGGATCAAGCGCAGCTTGCTGCAAGGCCTCCAGCGATGCCAGGCGACCATTGAGCCGCTGCAAGTCACCTTGCGCCTGCTGCTGCGCGGTCAGCGCCTGCTGCAACTCCTGACGCAGTTGCTCAAGCTTTTCAACCTGCGCTTCTTCGCTGGTCTGCAAATCTTCAAGCGTCGCTTCGGATTCAGCGAGTTGCTCGTTGAGCTCCATGATCGCCGCGTCTTCAGGATCAGCCGAGAGCAGCGCGCGTTCTTCGCCGAGACGTTTCTGCCGATCGGCGAGACGCTCCATGCTGGTTTCCAACTGCTGGATGCGCGACTGCTGCACTTCGGCCTGACGGCGTGGTTCGGCGGCGGTCAGGTTGAACGTGTCCCACTGCTCCTGCCAGCCGTGCATGACGCTTTCGGAGTCTTCCAGCGCAGCGGCGGCTTCTTCGGCGGCAGCGCTGGTGACTTCCTGCTCAGGCGTGAGCATGTCCAGCTCTTCGCCGAGGGTCAGCAGCAACGTGCGATCGTGGCCCAGGTGCGATTCGGTTTCCAGACGTGCGCGTTCGGCTTCTTTCAGATCATCCTGCAACTGGCGCAGACGTTGCTGACCGTGCTGGATGCTCTGTTCGACCCGGGCGATGTCGCCGCCGACCGAATAGAAGCGCCCTTGCACCAGATTGAAGCGCTCGGACAGATCATGGTGCCCGTCGCGCAGGCGTTCGATGGCCGCGTCAGCATTACGCTGCTCGGCAACCAGCGCTTCGAAACTGATTTCCTGGGTGCCGATGATCGACTCGCGCTGGCCGACCTGATCGTTGAGATCCTGCCAGCGCAGGGCCGACAGTTGCGCCTTGAGCTGACGCTCCTCGGCCTTGAATTCCTGATACTTCTTCGCCGCTTCGGCCTGGCGGTGCAAGCGTTCGAGTTGACGCTCGAGTTCGTCGCGCAGGTCGGTCAGGCGGGCAAGGTTTTCGTGGGTGCGGCGGATGCGGTTTTCAGTCTCGCGCCGGCGCTCCTTGTACTTGGAAATGCCCGCCGCTTCTTCGATGAAGTTGCGCAGGTCTTCGGGCTTGGATTCGATCAGCTTGGAGATCATCCCCTGCTCGATGATCGAGTAGCTGCGCGGGCCGAGGCCGGTGCCGAGGAAGATATCGGTGATGTCGCGACGACGGCATTTGGTGCCGTTGAGGTAATAAGTAGTCTGGCTGTCGCGGGTCACTTTGCGGCGAATGGAAATCTCCGCGTAGGCCGCGTATTCGCCCAGCAGCGTGCCATCGGAGTTGTCGAAGACCAACTCGATACTCGCCTGACTCACCGGTTTGCGGCTGGTCGATCCGTTGAAGATGACGTCGGTCATCGACTCGCCACGGAGGTTCTTCGCCGAACTTTCACCCATCACCCAGCGCACGGCGTCGATGATGTTCGACTTGCCGCAACCGTTCGGCCCGACGACCGCCGCCATGTTACTGGGGAAGTTCACCGTGGTCGGGTCGACAAAGGATTTGAATCCCGCCAGTTTGATGCACTTGAGCCGCACGCTTAGGCGACCGTCAGGGCAGACACCACCAGATCGCAGCTGCGCTGGGCGTAAGCCGTCAGCACGATGCGGATCTGCGGCAAATCACGGGCGAGCACAGCGGCCAGCAGGCGTTCGAACAGTTCGAGGAACTCGCTCATTTCCGCCTTGCGCTGTTCAAGGGCGAGAAAATACGCACGGCTCATGGCCGGTTGCAGGTTCTCCACGGTCTCTTGCAGGTACGGGTTATTGGCGAACGGATAGGCGGCGCGCATCACGCTGAAGCTGTCGTCGACAAAGCTGCGGATGTCCTGACGTTCGTAGCTCGCGGTCAGGCGCTGCTGGATCTGCACGAACGGCGCCATGTCGGACTGGACTTGCCAGCCGTTGGCCACCGAGTTGCCGAGCAAGATGTACAGCTCGCTCATCAGCGTGCACAGGCTCTGCACCTTGTGCGGCGTCAGTTCGGTGACATGCGCGCCACGGCGCGGCAGGATCGCGATCAGGTGGCGGCGTTCGAGGATCAGCAAGGCTTCGCGGACCGATCCGCGGCTGACATTGAGTGCCAGCGTGACCTTCTGCTCCTGAATGCGCTCTCCCGGCTTCATTTCGCCACGAATGATGCGTTCGGCGAGGTGGTGAGCAATTTGCTCGGCGAGGCTGTCCGGCGCCTTGAACGTCATGGTTGTCCTTCAAACTCTATCGATCTGCACAAGCGGCGCAGTGTAGCGCAAATGCACGGTCATGGCGGAGTGCCCACTCGGCGGTTTTGGCACGAATCCCGCAAAAAAGCAGGGGATCCGATGAGGGTCAATACTGAATAGACACGTTGTTGATCGACGAAACGAATTTTCCTGACCTTTAAGTCAGAAAACCATTGACCGAAAAGTCAGACCTGCTAAATTCGGTTCACGTCGGTTAACAACAATAATGAGTCTGCGAGGCCTTCCGTGATCCAGTTTTTACTTAACCAGGAACTCCGTAGCGAGCACGCCCTGGACCCGAATCTGACTGTGCTCAATTACCTGCGTGAACACGTCGGTAAATCCGGCACCAAAGAAGGTTGCGCCAGCGGCGACTGCGGCGCCTGCACCGTAGTGGTCGGCGAGTTGCAAACGGATGACGACGGTCGCGAACACATTCGCTATCGCAGCCTCAATTCGTGCCTGACGTTTGTTTCGTCACTGCACGGCAAACAACTGATCAGCGTCGAAGACCTCAAGCACAAAGGCGAGCTGCACAGCGTGCAGAAAGCCATGGTCGAGTGCCACGGCTCGCAGTGCGGTTTCTGCACCCCCGGTTTCGTCATGTCGCTGTTCGCCCTGCAAAAGAACAGCGATGCACCGGATCATGCCAAGGCCCACGAAGCGCTGGCCGGCAACCTCTGTCGCTGCACCGGCTACCGGCCGATTCTGGCGGCGGCCGAGCAATCCTGCTGCGGCAAACAACCGGATCAGTTCGACGCCCGTGAAGCGGAAACCATCGCCTGCCTGAAAGCCATCGCCCCGACCGATATCGGCGAACTGAACAGTGGCGACAAGCGCTGCCTGGTGCCGCTGACCGTCGCCGATCTGGCCGACCTCTACGACGCTTACCCACAAGCGCGCCTGCTCGCTGGCGGCACCGATCTGGCACTGGAAGTCACTCAGTTCCACCGCACCCTGCCGGTGATGATCTACGTCGGCAACGTTGCCGAAATGAAGCGCATCGACACCTTCGAAGACCGTATCGAAATCGGCGCTGCAACCGCCCTCTCCGACTGCTACGAAGCGTTGAACGCCGAGTACCCGGACTTCGGCGAACTGCTGCATCGGTTCGCCTCGCTGCAGATCCGCAATCAGGGCACCCTCGGCGGCAACATCGGCAACGCCTCGCCGATCGGTGACTCGCCACCGCTGCTGATCGCCCTCGGCGCACAGGTTGTGCTGTGCAAGGGCGAAACCCGGCGCACCCTGAACCTCGACGATTACTTCATCGACTACAAAGTCACTGCCCGCCAGGAAAGCGAGTTCATCGAAAAAATCATCGTGCCGCGCGCCACAGCCGAACAACGCTTCCGCGCGTACAAAGTCTCCAAGCGTCTGGACGACGACATCTCGGCCGTCTGCGCCGCATTCAACCTGCGCGTCGAAAACGGCGTGATCACCGATGCGCGCATGGCGTTCGGCGGCATGGCTGCGATCCCGAAACGCGCCGCCCATTGTGAAGCCGCGCTGATCGGTGCGCCGTTCAACAATGCCGTAGTCGAACGTGCCTGCGCTGCGCTGGCCGAAGATTTCACACCGCTCTCGGACTTCCGCGCCAGCAAGGAATATCGCCTGCTCAGCGCGCAGAACCTGCTGCGCAAATACTTCATCGAACTGCAAACACCGCACATCGAGACTCGGGTGACCGCTTATGTCTAATCATCACGGCGTAGAAAAAACCCAAGCTGAACTGGCCGAGTTGTTCGCCAGGGATCTGACCACCGGTGTCGGCCGCAGCGTCAAGCATGACAGCGCCGCCAAGCATGTGTCCGGTGAAGCGCAGTACATCGATGATCGCCTGGAATTTCCGAACCAGTTGCACCTGTACGCACGCATGTCGGACCGTGCCCACGCGAAAATCATCAGCATCGACACCAAGCCCTGCTACGCCTTCGAAGGCGTGCGCATCGCGATCACCCACGAAGACGTCCCCGGCCTGAAAGACATCGGTCCGCTGATGCCCGGCGATCCGCTGCTGGCCATCGACGACGTACAGTTTGTCGGTCAGCCGGTGCTGGCCGTTGCTGCGAAAGATCTGGAAACCGCACGCAAGGCCGCCATGGCCGCGATCATCGAATATGAAGATCTGGAGCCGGTGCTCGACGTGGTCGAAGCGCTGCGCAAACGCCACTTCGTGCTCGACAGCCACACTCACCAGCGCGGCGATTCCGTCTCGGCACTGGCGACGGCTGAACACCGCATTCAGGGCACGCTGCACATCGGCGGTCAGGAACACTTTTACCTGGAGACGCAAATCTCCTCGGTGATGCCGACCGAAGACGGCGGCATGATCGTCTACTGCTCGACACAGAACCCGACCGAGGTACAAAAACTGGTCGCCGAAGTGCTCGACGTGTCGATGAACAAAATCGTCGTCGACATGCGCCGCATGGGCGGTGGGTTCGGCGGCAAGGAAACTCAGGCCGCCAGCCCGGCGTGCCTGTGCGCCGTGGTCGCGCACCTCACTGGTCAGCCGACCAAGATGCGCCTGCCACGCGTCGAAGACATGCTGATGACCGGCAAGCGTCACCCGTTTTATGTCGAGTACGACGTCGGCTTCGACAGCACCGGGCGCCTGCACGGGATCAATATGGATCTGGCCGGCAACTGCGGCTGCTCGCCGGACTTGTCCGCCTCGATCGTTGACCGGGCGATGTTCCACTCGGACAACTCGTATTACCTGGGCGATGCGACCATCCACGGTCACCGCTGCAAGACCAACACCGCGTCGAACACCGCTTACCGTGGTTTCGGTGGCCCGCAAGGCATGGTCGCGATCGAAGAAGTGATGGACGCGATTGCCCGTCACCTCAACCTCGATCCGCTCGCCGTGCGCAAGGCCAACTACTACGGCAAGACCGAGCGCAACGTCACCCATTACTACCAGACCGTCGAGCACAACATGCTCGAAGAGATGACCGCCGAGCTGGAAGAAAGCAGCCAGTATCACGAGCGCCGCGAAGCGATCCGTCGCTACAACGCCAACAGCCCGATTCTGAAAAAAGGTCTGGCGCTGACGCCGGTGAAATTCGGTATTTCCTTTACCGCGAGCTTCTTGAACCAGGCCGGTGCGCTGATCCATATCTACACCGACGGCAGCATCCACCTGAACCATGGCGGCACGGAAATGGGCCAGGGTTTGAACACCAAGGTCGCGCAGGTCGTGGCCGAAGTGTTTCAGGTCGAAATCGACCGTGTGCAGATCACTGCGACCAACACCGACAAAGTGCCGAACACCTCGCCAACCGCCGCCTCCAGCGGTGCTGACTTGAACGGCAAAGCGGCGCAGAACGCGGCGGAAATCATCAAGAAACGCCTGATCGAATTCGCTGCGCGCCATTACAAGGTCAGCGACGAAGACGTCGAATTCCACAACGGTCATGTGCGCGTGCGCGACCACATCCTGACCTTTGAAGCGCTGATCCAGCAGGCGTATTTCAATCAGGTGTCGCTGTCGAGCACCGGTTTCTACAAGACCCCGAAAATCTTCTACGACCGCAGCCAGGCCCGTGGCCGTCCGTTCTACTACTTCGCCTTCGGCGCGGCGTGCTGCGAAGTGATCGTCGACACGTTGACCGGCGAATACAAAATGCTGCGTACCGACATTCTTCACGACGTCGGCGCCTCACTGAACCCGTCCATCGACATCGGTCAGGTCGAGGGCGGTTTCATCCAGGGCATGGGCTGGCTGACCATGGAAGAGCTGGTCTGGAACAACAAAGGCAAGCTGATGACCAACGGCCCGGCCAGCTACAAGATCCCGGCCGTGGCGGACATGCCGCTCGACCTGCGGGTGAAGCTGGTGGAAAACCGCAAGAACCCGGAAGACACGGTGTTCCATTCCAAGGCTGTCGGGGAGCCGCCGTTCATGCTCGGGATTGCGTCTTGGTGCGCGATCAAGGATGCGGTGGCGAGTCTGGGTGACTATAAGCATCAGCCGCAGATCGATGCGCCGGCGACGCCGGAGCGGGTGTTGTGGGGATGCGAACAGATGCGCCAGCTCAAAACCGTGAAAGCGGTCGAGGCTGAAACCGAGCTGGCTCCGCTCTAGGACCGAGGCGCGGCTTTCGCGAGCAGGCTCACTCCTACAGGGGAACGCATTCCAAATGTAGGAGTGAGCCTGCTCGCGAAGAGGCCCGAACAGACAACGATGTTGTAGGGGTGAACTATGTACAACTGGATCGACGCCCTCGCCGACCTGCAGAATCAGGGCGAACCCTGCGTTCTGGTGACGATCATCGAAGAACTCGGCTCGACGCCACGCAACGCCGGCTCGAAAATGGTCGTCAGCGCCCGCCAGACCTTCGACACCATCGGTGGCGGACACCTGGAATACAAAGCCATGCAGATCGCTCGCGAGATGCTCGCCAGCGGCAAGCAGGACACCCATCTGGAGCGCTTCAGCCTCGGCGCCAGCCTGGGCCAGTGCTGCGGCGGCGCCACCGTGTTGCTGTTCGAACCGATGGGCCAGGTGCAGGCGCAGATCGCCGTGTTCGGTGCCGGCCATGTCGGCCGCGCCCTGGTGCCACTGCTCGCCGGCCTGCCCTGCCGGGTACGCTGGATCGATTCGCGGGAAGAGGAATTCCCCGAACAGATTCCTCACGGCGTGCGTAAAATCGTCGCCGAAGAGCCTGTGGATGAAATCGACGACCTGCCCGTTGGCAGCTACTGCATCGTCATGACCCACAATCATCAGCTTGATCTGGAGCTGACCGCCGCGATTCTCAAGCGCAACGATTTCACCTGGTTCGGCCTGATCGGCTCGAAGACCAAACGCGCCAAATTCGAACACCGTTTGCGTGATCGCGGTTTCGACGCCAGCGTCGTGCAACGCATGCGCTGCCCGATGGGCATCAGCGAAGTCAAAGGCAAATTGCCTGTGGAAATCGCCATCTCCATCGCCGGCGAAATCATCGCCACTTATAACGCCAATTTCGGCCAGCACACCGCCAGCGCCGAACCGATTGCCAAACTGCTGCCCGTTTCGCGCCGCAGTGAAGCCGCCAAACTCAAAGCCTCAAATTGATTAGAGAACCCTCATGCCTCTGACTCGCAAAGCCTACCGCGCCGCCATCCTGCACAGCATTGCCGACCCTGCCGAAGTGGGGATCGAAGCCTCCTACGAATATTTCGAGGACGGCCTGCTGGTGGTCGATGACGGCAAGATCAGCGCCCTCGGGCACGCCAGCGAACTGCTGCCGACGCTGCCGGCGGACATCGAAATCGAGCATTACCAGGATGCGCTGATCACCCCGGGCTTCATCGACACCCACATCCACCTGCCGCAAACCGGCATGGTCGGCGCCTATGGCGAGCAACTGCTGGACTGGCTGAACACCTACACCTTCCCGTGCGAAAGTCAGTTCGGCGACAAGAAGCACGCCGACGATGTCGCGGATATTTTCATCAAGGAACTGCTGCGCAACGGCACCACCA
Source organism: Pseudomonas sp. TH06 (assembly GCF_016651305.1). GTDB lineage: Bacteria > Pseudomonadota > Gammaproteobacteria > Pseudomonadales > Pseudomonadaceae > Aquipseudomonas. Next base: position 510,118 of record NZ_JAEKEC010000003.1, read on the forward strand.
CTGCGCTGGTGTTCGGCAGCGTGCACCCGCAATCGGTGAACTCGTTCTTTGAGGCGGCCGAGAAGCTTGATCTGCGGATGATCGCCGGCAAGGTGATGATGGACCGCAATGCGCCGGACTATCTGACCGACACCGCCGAGTCCAGCTACGTCGAGAGCAAGGCGCTGATCGAGCGTTGGCACGGCAAGGGTCGTCTGCACTACGCGGTCACCCCGCGCTTCGCACCGACCAGCACCCCGGAACAACTGACCCTCGCCGGGCAACTGCTGACGGAATATCCGGATCTGTACATGCAGACCCACATCAGCGAAAACCTCAAGGAAATCGAGTGGGTCAAGGAGCTGTTCCCGGAACGCAAGGGCTACCTCGACGTTTACGACCACTACAAGTTGCTCGGCGAGCGCTCGGTATTCGCCCACGGCGTGCACCTGTGCGATGACGAATGTGCGCGGTTGGCGGAGACCGGGTCGGCCATTTCGTTCTGCCCGACTTCGAACCTCTTCCTCGGCAGCGGATTGTTCAATCTGCCGATGGCCGAGAAGCACAAAGTGAATGTCGGCCTGGGTACTGACGTCGGTGGCGGCACCAGTTTCTCGCTGCTGCAGACGCTGAACGAAGCGTACAAAGTGATGCAGTTGCAGGGTGCGCGCCTGAGTCCGTTCAAGTCACTGTATCTGGCGACGCTGGGCGGTGCACGAGCGCTGCGTCTGGAAGAAAAGATCGGCAACCTGCAACCGGGTTCCGACGCTGACTTCCTGGTGCTGGATTACAACGCCACGCCGCTGCTGAGCTATCGCTTGAAGCAGGCCAACAACATAGCCGAGACGTTGTTTGTGTTGATGACGCTGGGGGATGACCGCACGGTGCAGCAGACTTATGCGGCGGGTGCGTTGGTGCATCAGCGCTGATTCTTCCCAAGGCATAAAAAAATCCCCCGGTACTTTTCAGTCCGGGGGATTTTTATTGCCTGTCAGATTGCTATCGCGAGCAGGCTCACTCCTACAGTTGATCTTTGTTGTTCACAAATCTTGTGTTCACCGAGATCCAGTGTAGGAGTGAGCCTCCTCGCGATTGGAACGACTCGGTCTACTTTAAAGCTTGGCCGCAGGGCGCCCCGGCTTCTTGGTCTGCAACAAATGCGAGAACACCGCATGCAGATCGTCCGACGCCCCTTCCTCATCGAGGTTGAGCTTGCTGTCGATGTGATCCATGTGATGCATCATCAGGTTCACTGCCAGCTCGCCGTCGCGCTTCTCGATCGCGTCGATCAACTGGGTGTGCTCGTCATAGGAACAATGCGAGCGGTTGCCGCTTTCATACTGGGCGATGATCAGCGAAGTCTGCGAAACCAGGCTGCGCTGGAAGCTGATCAAAGGGGCGTTTTTCGCCGCTTCGGCGAGTTTCAGGTGAAACTCACCCGACAGACGAATGCCGGCGCCACGATCACCGCGCGAGAAACTGTCGCGCTCATCGTTGACCATCTGACGCAGTTCGGCGATCTGTTCGGCGGTGGCGTGCAGCACGGCCAGTTCAGTGATCGCGCGCTCGACCAGACGGCGGGCCATGAACACCTGGCGCGCTTCTTCAACGCTCGGGCTGGCAACGACGGCGCCACGGTTCGGCCGCAACAGCACGACGCCTTCATGGGCCAGACGCGACAGGGCGCGGCGAATGATGGTGCGGCTGACCCCGAAAATTTCCCCCAGCGCTTCTTCGCTCAACTTGGTGCCGGGCGCCAGACGCTGTTCGAGGATGGCCTCGAAGATATGCGCGTAGACAATATCGTCCTGGGTTCCGCTACGGCCGGCTTTGCCTGCTCGCGGTTGTTTCTTGAGGGGTTGCAACTGTTCGTTCATGGGCACTCGAGTCGGGAGAACTGCGGCGAATAGACCGTGACTGTAATACGGCACAGTAGGTCGCTGGCAAGTATCGCGTAAAAAACAGCGCGATTGTACACAATGGATGGTGGCAACACGACTGTATGGCTGTTTGTGACCACGGCTGTATTGCAACGATCCGTTACGATTGAGTTTAGGCTTGATCACAGAATCCGCCTTCAGCGCACAACCCCTGTAGGAGTGAGCCTGCTCGCGATTGCGCTGTGTCATTCAGCAGTGATGTGGCTGACCCACCGCAATCGCGAGCAGGCTCACTCCTACAAGGGTTTGCGTCTAAGGGGACATCTTCACTGGTATAAGGAACACCGCCGTCATGAACGACGCCACGCACACTCAACTGCGTCCCCTTTCCGACACATCACCTTCGGCCATCGTCGCCGGTTTCATTGCGATGATGACCGGCTACACCAGTTCACTGGTGCTGATGTTCCAGGCCGGGCAAGCGGCGGGCCTGACCAGCGGGCAGATTTCCTCGTGGATCTGGGCGATTTCGATCGGCATGGCGGTGTGCTCGATCGGCCTGTCGCTGCGCTATCGCACGCCCATCACCATCGCCTGGTCGACGCCCGGCGCGGCACTGCTCATCACCAGCCTCGGCGGCGTCAGTTACGGCGAAGCCATCGGTGCTTACATCACCTGCGCCGTGCTGGTGACGATCTGCGGGTTGACCGGCAGTTTCGAACGCTTGGTGAAAAAGATCCCGGCATCACTGGCAGCGGCATTGCTGGCGGGGATTCTGTTCAAGATCGGCAGTGAAATCTTCGTCGCCGCGCAACACCGCACCGGTCTGGTGCTGGGGATGTTCTTCACTTATCTAGTGGTCAAACGCCTGTCGCCGCGTTATGCGGTGCTCGCTGCACTGCTGATCGGCACTGCGCTGTCGGGCATCATGGGCCTGCTGGATTTCAACGGTTTCCACCTGGAAGTGGCGACACCGGTGTGGACCACTCCGCACTTCTCGCTGGCGGCGACCATCAGCATCGGCATTCCGCTGTTCGTGGTGGCGATGACTTCGCAGAACATGCCCGGCATCGCCGTACTGCGCGCCGACGGTTACAACGTCCCGGCTTCGCCGCTGATCACCACCACCGGCATCGCCTCGCTGCTGCTGGCGCCGTTCGGCTCTCACGGCATCAACCTGGCCGCCATCAGCGCCGCCATCTGCACCGGGCCGCACGCCCATGAAGATCGCAACAAACGTTACACCGCAGCGGTTTGGTGCGGGATTTTCTACGGGATTGCCGGGGTGTTCGGCGCCACATTGGCGGCGCTGTTTGCCGCGTTGCCGAAGGAGCTGGTGCTGTCGATTGCCGCGCTGGCGCTGTTTGGTTCGATCATCAATGGCTTGAGCATTGCCATGACCGAAGTGAAGGAGCGCGAAGCGGCGCTGATTACCTTTATGGTGACGGCTTCGGGGTTGACGCTGTTTTCGATTGGTTCGGCGTTCTGGGGGATTGTCGCGGGGGTTTTGACGCTGCTGATTCTGAACTGGCGTAAAGCGCAGGCATAAAAAAACGGCGACCCTCAGGTCGCCGTTTTTTTCAGTATCACTTAGCCGCGTTGATCGGCTTTTCCGGATACCAAACGTCCAGCAGCGGGCTGATTTCAGCCTTGGTCAGCTCGGAACGGTTTTTCAGCCAGGCTTCAACGGCAGCGCGCTGCTCTTCGTTGACCGAGCCACGCTTCTGCAGGCAAACCAGACCGAAGTCGTCGCCGCCAACATAACCCAGACCATTGGCTTCCATGGCTTCTTTGATGAAGGCTTCGAGGAAAGCGTCAATGGCTTCATCAGACAAGTCTTCTTTGAAGTCCAGGTTCAGTTCGAAACCCAGCTCTTGGAATTCATCAACGCACAGTTTTTTGCGCAGACGCTGGGAACGGTTAGTCGCCATTGGAACAATCCTCTTAAGTAATAACGGCCGGCACTTTACCAGTTTAAGCGGTTGATTGCCCGCCTCTCTGGCCCCTGAAGCAGACCGCCTGTAAAAAAATAACGTATTGGCCGGCCCGGACAAGGCACAAGCTGTAACACCTTGGGGCATAATGCCGACACTTTCATGACCGCTGAGGGCTTTTTCATCCATGTCCTCGTTATTTTCCCCTCGACTGTAGGGTTTTATTTCATATGATCAAATCGTTGCGTCCTCTGCTTCTCGCCGGCCTTCTTCTGCCGCTGGCCCTGCCTGTTTCTGCTGCCACCATCAATACGTCCCTGACCCCCAACGTCGAAAAAGCCCTCAAGGCGAGCAAATTACAGCCCAGCGCCCTGTCGCTGGTGATGGTGCCGCTTGACGGCCCGGGCACGCCGACCGTGTTCAACGCCGACGTGTCGGTCAACCCGGCATCGACCATGAAACTGGTCACCACCTACGCGGCGCTGGAGATGCTCGGCCCCAATCATCAGTGGAAAACCGAGTTCTACACCGATGGCGACCTGAGCGGCGGCATCCTCAACGGCAACCTCTACCTCAAGGGTGGCGGCGATCCGAAGCTGAACATGGAAAAACTCTGGCTGCTGATGCGCGACCTGCGCGCCAACGGCGTGACCCAGATCACCGGTGATCTGGTGCTGGACCGCAACTTCTTCGTGCAACCGCAACTGCCCGAGTTCAACGATGACGGCAATGACGAGAACAAACCGTTCCTGGTCAAACCGGACGCGCTGCTGGTCAACCTCAAGGCCCTGCGCTTTGTTGCTCGCAATGACGGCGGCCGCGTGCTGATCTCGGTAGAGCCGCCGATTGCCAGCATCCACATCGAAAACACCGTCAAAGCCGTCAACTCCAAGCAATGCGCCGGCGGCGTGCGCTACAACCCCGTGCCGCAGGCCGATGGCAGCGTGACCGTGACAGTTGCTGGTCAGTTGGGCGACGGTTGCAGCTCGCAGACGTACCTGTCGCTGCTCGACCACGCGACCTACACCGCAGGCGCCGTTCGGGCGATCTGGAAAGAACTGGGTGGCAGCATTCAGGGCAAGGATCGTCTTGCCTCGACGCCGAATAACGCCAAACTGCTGGCGCGCGCCTACTCGCCGGATCTGGCCGAGATCATCCGCGACATCAACAAATACAGTAACAACACCATGGCCCAGCAGCTGTTCCTGAGCCTCGGGCAAAAATTCCGCAACGACGCCGACGGTGACGACGCCAAGGCAGCCCAACGCGTAGTGCGTCAGTGGCTGGCAAGGAAAGGCATTACCGCGCCGCATCTGGTGATGGAGAATGGCTCCGGCCTGTCCCGTGCCGAACGCGTCAGCGCCCGTGAGATGGCAGCCATGCTGCAAGCCGCCTGGCACAGTCCGTACGCCGCCGAATACATCAGCTCGCTGCCGATTGCCGGCACCGACGGCACCATGCGTAAACGCCTGAAGACCACCGCGATGCGCGGCGAAGCCCACGTCAAGACCGGCACCCTGAACACCGTGCGCGCGATTGCCGGCTTCAGCCGCGACGTCAACGGCAATACCTGGGCGGTGGTGGCGATCCTCAATGACAAGGCACCGTTTGGTGCGTCGTCGGTGCTGGATCAGGTGCTACTGGATCTCTACAAACAGCCGAAGACAGCACAAACCGCTTCGGTCCTCTGATCACCGCTACCCTGTAGGAGTGAGCCTGCTCGCGATTGCGTCAGTTCAGATGAATCAATTTGACTGACACACCGCAATCGCGAGCAGGCTCACTCCTACAGGGGGAATAGCGTCGCGGTTTAGCTCATCTGTTCAACCCGATCCCGCCCGCCCTGTTTGGCCGCGTACACGCCCGAGTCCGCGCGCAGCAGCAGTGAATCCGCGCCCTCCCCCGGTCGCCAACTGGCGATGCCGAAACTCGCAGTGACCACGCCGACCACATCCACCGGCGCACCGCGCAGCCCTTGCCACAATTCCACCGCCAGCATGTGCGCATGCTCGCCGTCGATGTCCGGGCACAACACCATGAATTCCTCGCCGCCCAGACGACAGAACACATCGGTACGCCGCAGACGATGGCCAATGCGCTCGCACACTGCTTGCAGCACCCGGTCGCCCACAGCATGGCCGTACTGGTCGTTGATGCGTTTGAAGTGGTCGATGTCGAGCATGATCACCGACAACTCGCCGCCACCCCGTTCGACCCGGGCCATTTCCGTGGTCAGGCGCTCCTGAAAGTAGCGACGGTTATGAATCCCGGTCAGCGAATCGGTGACTGACAGCGCGCGCAGTTCTTCCTCGACGCGCTTCAGATCGGAAATATCCGAAATATAGCCATGCCACAGCACGCCGCCGCCGGGCAGTTCCTCCGGCGTCGCCTCGCCGCGCACCCAGCGCAGACCGCGCTCGGGCAATTGCACGCGGTATTCCTCGCGCCACGGGCTGAGGTTGTCGGCCGACGCCCGAATCGAGGTGCGCACGCGGGTGATGTCCTGCGGATGAATACGGGTAAAGATCGCTTCGGCGTTGAGCAACAGCACGTCCGGCTCCAGCTCGTAGATCTCGCGGATGCCGTCGCTGGCGTAGATCACGCTGAAGCGCCCGTCGAATTCCATCTTGAACTGGTAAATGCCGCCGGGCACGTGAGCGCTGAGTTTCTTCAGCAGCACATCCCGCGCCGCCAGGGCCTCGTGGACGCGCTTGCGCTCGGTGATGTCGATGCATATCGCCAGATGCCCGACCCACAGGCCCTGCTCATCAAGGACCGGGGTGGCGAGCATGTTCACCGGAAGATGGCTGCCATCACTGCGCACCAGCGTCCATTCGCGCGCTTCGTGACCACCGACTTCCCCGCCCTCGACCAGCATCGCGTGGCAGGTCGGGATGCTCTTGCCGTAGCGCGCACTCAACTCTGCGGAGCGTGTCGTCAACTCCCGTGGCAGGTGCAGATTTTCCAGGGTCATGTGGCCAACGACATCGGCGCTGCTGTAGCCGAGCATCTGTTCGGCGCCGGGATTGAAGGTATTGATTACCCCGCGCAAATCGGTGGCGATGATCGCGACTTGAGTCGCGGCGTTCAGCACCCCGCGCAATTGACCGTGGGTACCGCGCAATTCCTGCTCACGCTCGTGCAGCTCCTGCGTGCGCAACTCGACCAGGCGCAAGGCGCGCTGGCGTTGGCTGACCAGCACATAGAGCAACGCGCTGAGCAGCAGACTCAGCAAGCCGCCGAGAATGATCACGCTGCCGACCGACGAGTGATTGGCTTGCATGAAGGCTTCGCTGGGCGCGATATCGACCTGGTAGTCATGATCGGCCATGCGCACCAGCCGCGTCGCCGCCAGATCACTCAGCGCTGGCTCATTGCTGGATTCGAACAAGACCTCGTGCTGATCATTGGTCGACAAATCGAGAATGCGCACTGACAGGTAGTCATGAAATGCATCCGGCAAGCCATCGGCCAGCAACTGACGCATGCTGATCACCGCCATCACATAGCCGAACGGCTTCTGCTGGCCACCCCGCATCACCGGAGCAACCAAAAGCACTCCACGTGCGTAGGACGGCTCGATACTCACCAGATGCATCGGTTGCGACACCGCCAGACCACCGCGCTTGTCAGCGCGCTGAAGCGTGTCCCGACGCAGCGGTTGGGCCAGCAAGTCATAGCCCAAAGGCGAGCCGAGGCGACTTTGTGTCTGGCTGAACAGCACGGGCACGTATTCATCACGCACGCCGGCCAGTTGCAGCTCGCCCTGCGCATTGAGTTCACGAATGGTAAAGGTGCTCAGCCCCTCCTCGCGCACGCGCTGCTCAAAAGCGTCGCGCTCGGCAGCACTGACCCGCAGCGCAAACGAATAGGCCTGGGTACGCAGCAATAAAGGGTGGGTATAACCGTCGAATTCAGCGCGGGACACCGATTCGGAGTTGGCGAAGAAACGGCGCAAGCCGTCGAGGCGTTGCTCCTGATCCTGAAAGCGTTCTTCGATGCGGCTGTAGCGTTCATTGGCCAGCAGTTGAAAACGCTGACGCAATTGTTGCTGAAATTGATTGAGGGTGGCCCAGGCGAGCAGCCCCGTGAGAATCCCGCCGGCGAGCAATACCAGCATCGCGACCAGCCAGGCCGAGACTTCTTCGCTGATAAAACCCAGGATCTTCGGGCGCACGGGGTGCAACGACATAAGGGCAACTCACCACAGCAACATTTCGGGGATACCCCCATTGGCCATGAGTGAGTTATAGCTATTAGCCATTAATTTGGCTAGCGCTGATCGGATCCAAGAGCCTTTCAAAATCAAGGCTCTGTGGATCCAACCCGGGCAAGTGTCAACGAGCCGTGATTTTCCAGGCGCGGTGGATCTTGGTGTTGCGCGCGAAATCCGGATCGATGGTCTGCGCGCTGATTTCCTCAACCGCATAACGCTCGGCGAGGTTCTCTTCCAAGTGGAACTTGCGGAAGTTGTTGGAGAAGTACAGCACCCCACCGGCTGCCAGACGGGCCATGGCCAGGTCGATCAACTGCACCTGATCACGCTGCACGTCGAAGATGCCTTCCATGCGCTTGGAGTTGGAGAAGGTCGGCGGATCGATGAAGATCAGGTCGTATTCGTCACGACTGCTCTCCAGCCACGCCATCACGTCGCCCTGCTCCAGACGGTTCTTGTCGGAGAAACCGTTCAGCGACAAGTTACGTCGGGCCCAATCGAGGTAGGTTTTCGACAGGTCGACGCTGGTGGTGCTGCGCGCGCCGCCCTTGGCCGCGTGCACACTGGCCGTCGCGGTGTAGCAGAACAGATTGAGGAAGCGTTTGCCCGCCGCCTCTTTCTGAATGCGCATGCGCATCGGACGGTGGTCGAGGAACAGGCCGGTGTCGAGGTAGTCGGTGAGGTTGACCAGCAGTTTCACGCCGCCCTCGCTGACTTCGTTGAACTTGCCTTGCGCGGCCTGACGCTCGTACTGCTTGGTGCCGCTCTGGCGCTCACGACGCTTGACCACCACGCGGCTCTTGTCGACGTTCAACGCCTGCGGAATCGCCGCCAGTGCGTCAAACATTCGCGCCGAGGCTTTTTCCGGGTCGATGGACTTCGGCGCGGCGTATTCCTGGACGTGCACCCAATCGTGGTACAGGTCGATCGCCATGGCGTATTCCGGCATGTCGGCATCGTAGACGCGGTAGCAATCGATACCTTCGCGCTTGACCCACTTGCCCATGGCCTTGAGGTTCTTTTGCAGACGGTTGGCAAACATCTGCCCGCCTTCGCTCAAGCGCGGCTGCTCGATCACTGGTGCCGGGGCTGGCGTCGGTTTGATCGGGTTGCCGTTCTTGTTGAACTTGCGCTCTTGCGGCTCGTCCGGAGTCTGATCGTAAGCCGCTTGCTCACGCTCAGCCTGACGCTGCTCCGGAGTACGACGCTCGCCAGTGACGAACTGATCCGGCAGCACTTTGATCAACAACAGCTTGCACGGCAGCGCGCCGTTCCAGAACGAATACTGTTTGTGGCTGCGGATACCCATGCGCTTGCCCAGATCCGGCGCGCCAGTGAATACCGCTGCTTCCCAGTTCAGGCAGGCCTGACGCAGGCGCTCACCAAGGTTCTGGTAGAGGTACAACAGGCTGGCTTCATCACCCAGACGCTCGCCGTACGGAGGGTTGCAGATCACCAGACCTTTCTGGTTCTGGTCCGGACGCGGCTCGAACGTCGCGACTTCGCCCTGGTAGATCTTGATCCACTCGCTCAGTCCGGCACGTTCAACGTTGTTGCGGCCAGGCTGAATCAGACGAGGGTCAGCTTCGTAACCACGAATCCACAGCGGCGGCTTGGCCAGACCGGCAGCGGCGCGCTGGGAAGCCTCTTCGTGAAGTTTCTTCCACAGGGCCGGTACGTGACCGAGCCATGCGGTGAAACCCCACTGCTCGCGACGCAGGTTCGGCGCCATGTCGGCGGCAATCATGCCCGCTTCGACGAGGAACGTACCAACACCGCACATCGGGTCAGCCAGCGCGCCGCCTTCAGCCGCAATGCGCGGCCAGCCGGAGCGGATAAGAATGGCTGCCGCGAGGTTTTCCTTCAGCGGTGCCGCGCCCTGCTGCAAGCGATAGCCGCGCTGGTGCAGGCTGTGGCCGGAGAGGTCGAGGGACAGAATCGCTTCGCCGCGATCCAGACGCAGGTGAATGCGCAGGTCCGGATTGAGCTTGTCGATGCTTGGGCGATCGCCCTGCGGGGTGCGCAGTTTGTCGACGATGGCATCCTTGACCTTCAAGGCGCCGAAGTGGGTGTTGTCGATGCCCGAGCCATGGCCGCTGAATTCGACGGCCAGAGTGCCATCGCTGAGCATGTGGTCTTGCCATTCGACGTCAAGCACGCCGTGGTACAGGTCTTCGGCGTCCTTCATCGGGAAACGCTTGAGCACCAGCAACACACGGTTGGCCAGACGCGACCACAAGCACAGGCGATAAGCGGTTTCCATGGTCGCCATGCCACGCACGGCGGAAGTGTGCTCGCGGGCTTCTTCAAGGCCAAGCCCGACGGCTTCCTCGATGAGCAGGCCTTCAAGGCCTTTGGGGCAAGTGAGGAAGAGTTCGAAACGGTCGGACATGGTATTTCCAGAGCCTTTGGCTAGTGAATCGGCAACGCATTGCCGATCCGGTTTTCAATCAGGCGCTTTTCTACAAGAACGCCCGCGTGGCACGAAGGTGTGCCATTCCATCCCCGCTGCTCGGGTTAAAAGAGCTTAGATGCAAGGACAGAGAAAAAAGTTGGTGCAACAAAAAGACTTAAATCGACCCTTCGTCGAATAGTACCTGACGCTAAACGTGGGTCATTCTCACTAAAGAATTAAGCCCATCATCGTGCGCGGGGCCGATCATACCGGGGTTTGCTGAAAAAACATTCATGAAACCCTCGGTTACTTATGGCTGTAGCACTATTTTCGTTACGTCCTTATGACAAAACGATCATTCCCTCGGTGTGACTCATTGGTTAGAACTGAACACAGGTTGACGTCGCAACGGCGTCAACACCTTGGCTCGCCACGCCGGCAGCGAGCCGCCCCACGGCAGAGTTTTTCTGCCAGACCTCGGTTGAGGTCAACGCGACACAAACAGTCAACAAGTGAGGGAAACACCCTATGAGAAGACTTAAGCGTGATCCGTTGGAAAGAGCATTTTTGCGCGGATATCAATATGGCGTTGGTGGCAAATCCCGTGAGCTTTGCCCATTTACTCTACCGTCGGTACGCCAAGCCTGGATCAACGGCTGGCGAGAAGGACGCGGCGACAACTGGGACGGTATGACCGGCACTGCGGGAATCCACAGACTCAACGAACTTCACGCCGTCGGCTGACACAGGGCATTTATTCCGACACGACAATCTGAATTTGTAACGACTTACCATGCACGTCCTTCCCGGACGGCGGGCTGCGGCCCAGGGGCTCCTTCGAGGAGCCCTTTTTTATGCCTGTTCAGCCGCAAAATAATCCTTGTGGCGAAAGGGCTTCAGAGATTACCGGATCCTGTGGCGAGGGGATTTATCCCCGTTGGGCAGCGAAGCAGCCCCAAAACCATCCGCCTCGGTGTGCCAGGTCAATTGAAGGTTCTGACTTCACGACTGCTGCGCAGCCGAACGGGGATAAATCCCCTCGCCACAAATCCCCTCACAGTTACTTGCGCAGTGCGGCGATGGCGTCTACCGATTCGCGGATCAGCGCCGGGCCTTTGTAGATGAAGCCAGAGTAGATCTGCACCAGGCTGGCACCGGCGAGGATTTTCTCGGCCGCGTGCTTGCCTTCAGTTATGCCGCCAGCGGCGATGATCGGCAAACGACCGCCCAGCTCACCCGCCAGCACTTTCACAGTATTCGTGCTCTTCTCACGCACCGGAGCGCCGGACAGACCGCCCGCCTCGTCGCCATGCTCCATGCCTTCAACGCCCACCCGGCTCAGCGTGGTATTGGTGGCGATCACCGCGTCCATCCCGGTTTCGAGCAACGCCTGGGCGACTTGCGCGGTTTCTTCGTCGGTCATGTCCGGAGCGATCTTGATCGCCAGCGGCACATGCTTGCCGTGACGCAGCGCCAGTTCGGCGCGGCGCGTGGCCAGGTCCGCCAGCAACTGCTTGAGCGAATCGCCGAACTGCAGACTGCGCAGACCCGGGGTGTTCGGCGAGCTGACGTTGACCGTGATGTAACTGGCGTGGGCGTAGACCTTGTCCAGGCAGATCAGGTAGTCGTCCACCGCACGCTCGACCGGGGTATCGAAGTTCTTGCCGATGTTGATACCCAGCACGCCTTGGTATTTTGCCGCTGCCACCCGCGCCAGCAGGTTATCCACACCGAGGTTGTTGAAGCCCATGCGGTTGATGATCGCCTCGGCTTCCGGCAGGCGGAAAATCCGTGGTTTCGGGTTGCCTGGCTGCGGACGCGGGGTCACGGTGCCGATTTCGACAAAACCGAAACCCAGCTGCGCGAAGCCGTCGATGGCCGCACCATTCTTGTCCAGACCCGCCGCCAGACCCACCGGATTAGGAAACTCCAGGCCCATGACGGTGACCGGCATTTTTGCCGGTGCCTTGCACAACAAGCCGTTTAAGCCCAAACGCCCACCCGCGCCGATCAGATCCAGCGACAGATCGTGGGAGGTTTCCGGGGAAAGTTTGAACAACAGCTGACGGGCCAGGGTGTACATGGGCGGCAATGACTCGGGCGGCGAAAAGAGGCGGCGATTATAGCCGGGCATGGGCCTGCGGCGCGAGGCGCACGCGTAAATCGACGCAAAACCGAATGTCCATTTACCAAATCGCAGGCAAAGAAAAGCCCGGCCTAAGCCGGGCTTTTCTCAGAGCGGCGGGTAATTACTTACCTTGAGCTTCAACCTGCGCTTCTACGCGACGGTTTACAGCGCGGCCAGCTTCAGTTTTGTTGTCAGCAACTGGGCGGGATTCGCCGTAGCCGATCGACTGAACGCGGGACGATTCAACACCGTACTGGTTGGTCAGAACTTGCTTAACGGCGTTTGCACGACGCTCAGACAGTTTCTGGTTGTAAGCGTCAGGACCGACGGAGTCAGTGTGACCTTCAACAGTAGTGGTGGTGGATGGGTACTGCTTCATGAAGTCAGCCAGGTTCTTGATGTCGCCGTAGCTGTTTGGCTTCACAACCGACTTGTCGAAGTCGAACTTAACGTCCAGCTCAACACGAACAACTTCAGCAACTGCCGGGCAGCCATCAGCGTCAACAGTTACGTTGGCTGGGGTGTCTGGGCACTTGTCAACGTTGTCGCAAACGCCATCGTTGTCGCTGTCGGAGCAGACTTCAGCTGGTGCTGGAACTGGAGCAGCAGCAGGCTTGGAGCCGCCACCGAAGTTCACACCGATACCGACGGTAGGAGCCCACTCGGTGTCGCCCTGGTCGATGTTGTACTGAGCTTCAACGCCGGCACGGGCGTAGAAGTTGTCAGTGAAGTACAGTTTGGCACCAGCGCCCAGGTTGGCGAAGGTGGAACGGTCACGACCGCCGGAACCGTTCTGACCGATGCTCTGATCGGAGAAACCAGCCGATACGTACGGACGCAGCATGTCGCCTGGGTTGTTGAAGTGGTACAGAGCGTCCAGAGCGGTGTTGGCGCCCTTGATGTTACGGCCGTCGTCAGAACGCACGTTGTGCACTTCGTCGTAGCCCAGACGCAGTTCAACGTCGTCAGTTACGAAGTAACCGACAGAGGCACCGAACAGGTTGCCGTTGTTTTTGAAGTTACGAGCGCTGTCGAATTGTTCTTTCTTTGCGAAGCCTTCGATTTCAACTGCGCCTTGGCCTTGTGCCAGAGCGCCGAACGAAGTGGCGGCAATCAGAGAACCAATGGCCAAGCCCAAGGTGTTTTTCAGTTTCATCCGTTAAATCCCCATCTGGTGATTGTGAAGCAGTCCCGCAAACCGGGGGACAACTCGGCGGCAAGTCTATCAGAACTTGCCTACACGTAAGAGATATTTGCGCCGAACTAAGTTTCAGCAATGCCTGCAAATTTCTCACGCAATTTATCTAGAGCACGTTTGTAACGCATTTTTGTCGCACTCAAACCCATGTGCATGATGTCTGCGATCTCCTGAAATTCCAGCTCTGCGACAAATCGTAGCACCAGAATTTCGCGGTCAATCGGGTTCACATACACCAGCCAGCGATCAAGCCCGCCCTTCTCCTCGGGTTTTGGCGCCTTTTCTTCGGACGCTTCCTCAAGGGGGTCAAGACTCAATGCGTCCATCAAGCGACGCTTTCGCCGTTCCTTCCGATACTGCGTAATACATTCGTTGTACGTGATGCTGTATAGCCATGTCTTGAACTTCGATTTGCCCTCGAAGTTCTTCAGGCCGTACAGCACCTTCAACATGACTTCCTGACAGACATCGTCTGCGTCGCGATCGTTCCCAAGATATCTCGCACAAACGTTAAATAATGTTCGCTGGTAACGCCGCATCAGTTCTTCATAAGCGCGCGTTACGTGAAAAAGCTCGGTATGCGAGCGCGCGACCAACTCCTCATCAGAGAGTTCGCGGGGGTCGTAGCGCGTGGATAGCGTTTGGGCTTTATTCAAAACAAGTCGTGCCGACAGTCAGGTCAATGTCCACCGCAACCAGCCTCAGCTGGCATTTTGCGGCGGCATACATTAGCAGGGTTTGCCGGGTTAGCGGCTACTCACATGCTGTTCCAGCAGGATCCGATTGGAAAGAGAGACTAGCTCACCCTCATCGGTCAGCAATGTGGTTTTAACCGTGCCGATCTCTTCGATCTGGCCTTCGACCTCGCCAACACGCACTTGTTGCCCAACCTGGTACAACTCACGCACATAGATTCCCGCAAGAATCTGACCGGCAATTTCCCGGCTTCCCAACCCCATGGCCAGCGCAACCGCCAGACCAACGGTAATCAATACGATGACGATCACATGGTTCAGCAGGTCAGTCTTGACCTCAAGCTGACTGATCGCGACCGAGATACTGATGATGATCACCAGCCCTTGTGCAATTCGCCCCAATCCCGAAGCGTAGTCCAGGCCTACGCCTTCTGCCGCCCCGCGCACCAGACCATTGGCCAGTTGAGCGAGCAAAACACCTACCAGCAACACCAGCGCGGCGCCGAATACTTTCGGCAAATACAACGCCAGCATATCCAGCGTAGCTGAAACTCGCTCAAGGCCAAGGGACTCTGCTGCAGAAACAAGGAAAATCAGCAGAACGAACCAATAGACGATCTTGCCGATCAGGGTCGAGATCGGTACTTGCAACCCCGCACGCGACATCAATTTGGTCAGCCCGGTGCCGCCCATCAGACGATCGAGGCCCAGCTTGGCGAGCAACTTGGACAACAAGGTATCGAGCAGCTTGGCCACGACGAAACCCAACAGCAGCACAACCAGTGCGCCGAACAGGTTCGGGATGAAGTTGGCGACTTTGGTCCACAACGCAGTCATTGCAGTGACGAGGCTCTGAGTCCAGAGATCAAGTTCCATATTCAATCAGCCTTATCAGCAGTGCGAGCGGTAGGTTTACGAAGACGGGAGACCGGCGAGACATGGGCCGATCCGTTGTTAAGGGCGATCATCAGCGCGGGCAACCAGCGGCCCAGCAGGCTGAACAGATCGCCAGCGCCGACCTGGCGGTTGGCGGTTTTGAGCACACGGCCCAGGCACGCATCGTCGTCGCGGCTGGACGGCGAAGCGTTGAGCATGTCGCGTAAAGACTGTTCAAACGGATCGTGCATACGCACCTCTCGTGATGTCTGTGAAAGACGCGGGCAAATTTGGCCGGGTCACATGTGCCATCTTCATACCCAGCGCAAACGACGGAATAACCACCACTGACCGAAGGCCAGGGCGAGCACCGTCAAACAGGCGATCAGGAAACCATAAGGGCTGCTGGAGAATGGAATTCCGCCAACGTTGATGCCCAACAGACCGGTGATGAAACTCATCGGTAAAAAAATGCAGGTGATGATCCCGAAGCGGTACATCGTGCGATTCATGCGCTCGCTCAAACGCCGGTCTTCGGCCTCCAGCACAAGCCCCACGCGCTCTCGGGTCAATTCGAGCTCTTCGAGATAGCGGGTCAGGCTGTTGTTCAATTCGTTCCAGTAATCAGCATCATCATCGACAAACCACGGCATCTTGATCCGCGTCAGTTGACCGAAAATGTCTCGCTGCGGAGCGAGAAAACGCTTGAGTCCGGCAGCCCTTCGACGGATGTGCAAAATGGCGCCGTGCTCCGGGGTATACCGTTCGTCGGCATCCATCTTTTCTTCTTCCTCATCGGCGATTTCCGAGAGGCAAGTGACCAGATCCTGCACTTTGTTGGTGAGGAATTGCGCCAGATAAAGGATGAGCTCAGACGAGGTTTTCGGGCCTTTGCCGTCCGCCAGTTCCGCCAACAACTCATCGGTGGCACGCAACGGACGCAAACGCAGAGAAATCACCCGCTGCGCGGAAGCAAAAATCCGCACCGAGACCATGTCTTCCGGCTCGGCACCCGGATTGAGATTGACCCCGCGCAGAAACAGCAGCAGCTCGGAATCCGGCAGCGGCAACAGGCGCGGTCGAGTGTTCTCTTCCAGCAGCAGGTCGCAGGTGAATTCATTGAGCCCGCTGGATTTGCGCAACCAGGTCTGGGTTTGCGGATGACTGCGATCCCAATGCAGCCAGAGGCTTTCATGAGCCTGCAGCTGCAAATCGTCGAGCTCAGTCCGGGCTATCGAACGCGCACCGCCTTTACCGTCCAGCACCAGGGCATGCACCAGCCCCCATTGCGCGTTTTCTTCCTCGAACATCCGCATCCCTTTGTCGAAATTCTTATTCAGGCATTTTCAGCGGACTCGGCGAGACAATCACGCCGTTGTTGTCCGCATAAATAAAGTGGCCCGGGTGAAACGTCACGCCCGCAAACGTCACAGGAACGTTGAGGTCGCCGATACCGCGTTTCTCGGTCTTCATCGGGTGGCTGGCCAGCGCCTGCACGCCCAGATCGGTCTGCGCGATGACATCGACGTCACGGATGCAACCGTAGATCACCAGCCCTTCCCAACCGTTTTTCGCGGCTTTCTCGGCGATCATGTCGCCCAGCAGCGCACGGCGCAGGGAACCACCGCCATCGACCACCAGCACCTTGCCGTTACCCTTGAGTTCCGCTTGTTCCTTGACCAGCGAGTTGTCTTCGAAGCACTTGATGGTCACGATTTCGCCGCCGAACGAATCACGGCCGCCGAAATTGCTGAACATCGGTTCCAGCACCTGCACCAGCTCCGGATAGGCGTCGCACAGGTCAGGCGTAAGGTAATGGTTCATCGAAAAGCTCCTGCAATAAGGAAGACGATCAAGGATGACGCACTCTGAAGAGACGAGTTCCGGCAGTCGCTGTTTACCTTAGTCCATCCCATGGTCGCTGAACGAACCTGAACAAACCCTGAAACGTAATAGCTAAAAAGCCACCAAATATGACCAGAACCGCACAATGCGTCATATCTTAGCCGCAAGCCGATCCGAACGAAATGCCCTCTTCAGCGCCTGCGGCTCAAACGGCCGCTGCCAGATCCGGCCTCTCGCCCAGTAATGGCGTCTGCTGATCGTTCAACCAGCGCGCCACCAGCGGCCACACTTCAGTCTGCGCCGCTTTGCTCACCAACATTTCGACATGACCGAAATTATCGTTGAAACCGTGTTCACGCCCCAGATTGACGAACTGCTTGTGCTCGGAACCCATCTGCTCGAAGAGTTTGCGACAGGCCCAGGCCGGATCCTGATGATCCCCGACCGCACTCACCGCCAGCACCGGCATCTGCACATCGGCAAGACCGGCCCACCAGTCCTTGTCCTTGTCGCCGAAACGGCCGAACAGGCCATACCAGCGCATGCTTTCGATGGCTAGCCCGATCGGCTCGTCTTCCGGACCACGTTTCAGGCGCGAGCCGGACAGCTGCGCAAAGCGCTTGAGAATGAAGCGACCGCTCCACTCCACCGGCGGGATTTTCAGCGGCCAATAAGTACGGCTGACCTGCGTGCCGAAAAACGCCGCCGAGGCCACGGCAGGCTCACCGAGGTATTCACCACCAAGCGCCGCCGCCAACGTGATGCCGCCCAGCGAATGGCCGATCCAGTGCGGCACTTGTCCACTCTGCTCACGCACGAACGCGGCAATGGCCGGCAGATCGTAACGGGCGTAATCAGCGACGCGGTTGCGCCGGTATTCCTCGTTGCGCTGTGACAGACCGTGGCCGCGCATTTCCGGAATCCACACATCGAAACCCAGGCGCGTCAAATACGCGCCCAGTCCCAGGCCTTTCGGTGAAAACCAGAAACGCCGATTGGAAAAACTGCCGTGCAACAGAATCACCGGCACACCGCGTGGCGCCGAGTCATCAGCCATACCCAAACGGGTGACGGCGATCTCCACGGACCAGTCCGGGCTGTTGCCGGGCTTCAATCGATAAACATCTTCGCTCAGATCGCCGCGCCGTTCGGCGCTGATCAGGGCGACAGGAAATAGGTTGCTGCTGCTTTGCATAATGCTCTTGCACAAAAAAGGGCGGCATCTACAGGAGCCCGCCCTACTTCAATCTCAAAGCCCGCTCCCACAAGGGGAGTGGGCCGCTTACATACTCATCAAGCCTGGGCTTGGCCTTCCGCCAGGAAGAACCAGGTTTCCAGCACGGTGTCCGGGTTCAGCGACACGCTTTCGATGCCCTGCTCCATCAGCCACTTGGCCAGGTCCGGATGGTCCGAAGGACCCTGACCGCAGATACCGATGTACTTGCCAGCCTTGTTGCACGCAGCAATCGCGTTGGCCAACAGCTTCTTCACCGCCGGATTACGCTCGTCGAACAGGTGCGCGATGATACCGGAATCGCGGTCCAGGCCCAGGGTCAGCTGAGTCAGGTCATTGGAACCGATCGAGAAGCCGTCGAAGAATTCGAGGAATTCTTCAGCCAGAATCGCGTTGGAGGGCAGTTCGCACATCATGATCACGCGCAGACCGTTCTCGCCGCGCTTCAGGCCGTTTTCGGCGAGCAGATCGACGACTTGGCTGGCTTCGCCCAGAGTACGGACGAACGGCACCATGATTTCGACGTTGGTCAGGCCCATCTCGTTGCGCACACGCTTCAGCGCGCGGCATTCGAGTTCGAAGCAGTCACGGAACGATTCGCTGATGTAACGCGAAGCGCCACGGAAACCCAGCATCGGGTTTTCTTCTTCCGGCTCGTACAGCTTGCCGCCGATCAGGTTGGCGTATTCGTTGGACTTGAAGTCCGACAGGCGCACGATGACCTTCTTCGGTGCGAACGCTGCAGCGAGGGTGCTGATGCCTTCAACCAGTTTCTCGACATAGAAACCAACCGGATCGTCGTAACCGGCGATGCGCTTGTCGACGCTTTCCTTGATTTCCTGCGGCAGACCGTCGTAGTTCAACAGCGCTTTCGGGTGCACACCGATCATGCGGTTGATGATGAACTCCAGACGGGCCAGGCCCACACCGGCGTTCGGCAGCTGTGCGAAGTCGAAAGCGCGGTCCGGGTTGCCGACGTTCATCATGATCTTGAACGGCAGCTCCGGCATGGCGTCGACGGAGTTCTTCTTGATGTCGAAGCCCAGTTCGCCTTCGAAGATGTAACCGGTGTCGCCTTCAGCGCACGAAACGGTTACGCCCTGGCCATCCTTCAGCAGTTGGGTGGCGTTGCCGCAACCGACGACTGCCGGAATGCCCAGCTCACGGGCAATGATCGCCGCGTGGCAAGTACGGCCGCCACGGTTGGTAACGATGGCGCTGGCGCGCTTCATCACCGGTTCCCAGTCCGGGTCGGTCATGTCGGAGACCAGCACGTCGCCCGGCTGGACTTTGTCCATCTCGGAGACGTCTTTGATGATGCGCACTTTACCGGCGCCGATGCGCTGGCCGATGGCGCGACCTTCAACCAGCACGGTGCCGGTTTCTTTCAACAGGTAACGTTCCATGACGTTGGCCTGGGTGCGGCTTTTCACGGTTTCCGGACGGGCCTGCACGATGTACAGCTTGCCGTCGTCACCGTCCTTGGCCCACTCGATGTCCATCGGGCAGCCGTAGTGCTTCTCGATGATCATCGCCTGCTTGGCCAGTTCGCTGACTTCAGCGTCGGTCAGGCAGAAACGTGCGCGCTCAGCCTTGTCGACATCAACGGTCTTGACCGAACGACCGGCCTTGGCCTCGTCGCCGTAGATCATCTTGATGGCTTTGCTGCCCAGGTTGCGACGCAGGATCGCCGGACGACCGGCCTCCAGCGTGCCCTTGTGTACGTAGAACTCGTCCGGGTTGACCGCGCCTTGAACGACGGTTTCGCCCAGGCCGTAAGCGCCGGTGATGAACACCACGTCACGGAAACCGGATTCGGTGTCGAGGGTGAACATGACGCCGGCAGTGCCGGTTTCCGAACGCACCATGCGCTGCACGCCAGCCGACAGGGCGACCAGTTTGTGGTCGAAGCCCTGGTGCACGCGATAGGAAATCGCACGGTCGTTGAACAGCGAAGCGAACACCTCTTTGGCGGCGCGGATGACGTTTTCCACACCACGGATGTTCAGGAAGGTTTCCTGCTGACCGGCGAAGGATGCGTCCGGCAGGTCTTCGGCGGTGGCGGAAGAACGCACGGCCACGGCCACGTCAGGGTTGCCGGCCGACAGCGCGGCGAACGCGGTGCGGATCTCGGCATTCAGTTTTTCCGGGAATTCGGCTTCCATGATCCATTGACGGATCTGTGCGCCGGTCTTGGCCAGGGCGTTGACGTCGTCGACGTCGAGCGCGTCGAGGGCCTGGTGAATCTGGTCGTTGAGGCCGCTCAGTTCGAGGAAATCACGATAGGCCTGAGCCGTCGTGGCGAAGCCGCCGGGGACCGAAACACCGGCGCCTGCCAGGTTACTGATCATCTCGCCCAGGGATGCGTTCTTGCCCCCCACATGCTCAACATCGTGTTTGCCGAGCTTATCGAGGGAAACTACGTACTCTACCAAGGTGATCTCTCCACTAACTGTGTTGGAAAAGCTCAGAAACCGGCTGCTCGGGGGAGCGTTGGCCGGTTGTATGGCCTGGACCTGGAAAATAAGTGAGAATGCGGGCCAATCGCGGCCGACAAATCGCGCCTATCATATCCAAGAATCGTCACTAGCTTAAGGCCCAAGGTGCAAATGAAACGATCTGCTTTCTTTATCTCCGATGGCACCGGCATCACCGCCGAAACCCTGGGTCAAAGCCTCTTGGCGCAGTTCGAAAACATTACCTTCAGCAAATTCACGCGACCGTACATCGACAGCGTGGAAAAAGCGCGGGCCATGGTACAACAAATCAACAAAGCCGCTGAAACCGACGGCTTTCGTCCGATCATCTTCGACACCATCGTCAATCAGGACATTCGTGAGATTCTCGCAACGTCCAATGGTTTCATGATCGACATTTTCTCGACCTTCCTCGCCCCGCTCGAGCAGGAACTGACCGAGCATTCTTCCTACACCGTCGGCAAATCCCATTCGATCGGGCACAACTCCAATTACATGGAGCGCATCGAGGCGGTGAACTTCGCCCTCGACAACGACGACGGTGCGCGCACGCACTATTACGACAAGGCCGATCTGATACTAGTGGGCGTGTCGCGTTGTGGTAAGACGCCGACGTGTCTGTACATGGCGATGCAATTCGGTATTCGTGCGGCCAACTATCCGCTGACCGAAGACGACATGGAGCGCCTGACCCTGCCAGCCGCCCTGCGCGCCCACCAGCACAAGCTGTTCGGCCTGACCATCGACCCGGATCGTCTCACCGCGATCCGTAACGAGCGCAAACCCAACAGCCGCTATTCAAGCTACGCCCAGTGCGAATTCGAAGTGCGCGAAGTGGAAAACCTGTTCCGCCGCGAGAACATCCCGAACATCAACTCCACGCATTTTTCGGTGGAAGAGATTTCGGCGAAGATTCTGGTGGAAAAAGGCGTGGAGCGGCGTTTCAAATAGTTTTGTGGCGCCTGATCTGACGCCATCGCGAGCAGGCTCACTCCTACAGTTGATCTCCAGTGGACACAGATCATGTGTACGACAGAGATTCATTGTAGGAGTGAGCCTGTTCGCGATGAACGATCACACGGTCTCTGTCAGTGCGCGGTTTAAAGCCTCAAACCCCGCCAGCAACAAGCTGTCATCCCCCACCGAGTTGCAAACACTCACCCGAATGAACTGCGGCACCGCCGCATGCCCCACCGCAAACGCCTCGGCGGTAGCAACCAGGTAGTTACGCTCTTTCAGCTCAGCGGCAATCTGCGATGCGCGCCACTCCTCAGGCACTTCCACCCAGAAATGCGGACTGTGGCTGTGCGTCTTGTAGCTCAAGCCCTCCAGTTCACCCGCGACCAATGCCTTGCGCCGGGTGATCTCGTTGATCTGCTCGTCCAGCAAACGCTCGGCCATGCCGTTTTCGATCCACTGGCTCGCCACTTCCATCGCCAACGGGTTGGCCATCCAGCAGGTGCCGCGAATCGCCGAACTGAGGCGCCCGATCAAGGCCTGCGGCGCATGCAGATAGCCGACGCGCAACCCTGCCGAAACAGCCTTGCTCAAACTGCCGATCAACACCGAACGCTCCGGGGCGTAACAGCTCAGAGGCAGCGGGCGCTGACGGGCGAGTACCGCATGGGCTTCGTCTTCGAGCACCAGCAGGTTGTGCTGTCGGCAGATCTCGGCAATGGCCTCGCGCCGTGAGGCTGACATGACTGCGGCCGTAGGATTCTGGATCGTCGGCGTGCAATAAAGCGCCGAGACGCGATGCTGACGGCAGATGTCCTGCAGTGACGAAGGCAACAGCCCTTGGTCATCCATCGCGGCACCGATCAGTTTTATCCCGAGCTGACGGGCGACGCTGATCAATCCGGGGTAGGACAAATGCTCGGTGACTACGGTATCGCCGGCCTTGAGCAACCCCATCAACGCACACAACAGACCATGCTGTCCGCCGTTGACGCACAGCACTTGATCGGCGTGCGGCACAAAATCCCCGTGCTGCAGCCACTCAGCGCCCGCCGCGCGATGCCGTGGCAACCCACCTTCTGCGGTGTACCCCGTCAACTGTTGCAAGCGATGCGGGTTACTGGCCAGGGCGTGCAGCGCCTGACTCAGCAAGGCTGTTTCCTGTCCGGGGATCGGCTGATTCCTACTCATGTCGAAGCAGGCTTGAGGTTCATCGCTGACATTGCGAAAGCCTTTGTCTTGCGGGCGTTCCATCCCGCGCTGGCGCACATAAGTGCCATCGCCTACACGCGCCACTACCAGCCCTACTCGTTCCAACTCGCCGTAAGCACGACTGATGGTGCCGATGGTGACGCCCAGACTGTCAGCCAACAGCCTGTGCGGCGGCAGCTTGCTACCGGCTTCGATGACTGCGGCGCCGATGGCTTTTTCGACCGCATCGGCGAGACGTTTGTACTTCACGCCCACGCCATGGGCGAGGCCGTCGCGGAGGATTGACACCATGGCAATACTTACTTTGACACTCATTCTCGCCCCGAATAGCGTACTGAAAACAGGTTCAATCAGGGATAGACCTTTTCAGTGACGAGGTCAATCCTGCCGTCCGGAGCAGCCAGCATGTCGTCGACCGCCGTCAGCACACCGTTGAACATCAGCAAGCCGTGGCTCGGCGGGTTCATCACCAGCCTGTTGTTTCTCATCGTCTGTCTGAGTTGGGGCACCACGTGGCTGGGGATAAAGATTGCGGTGGAAAGCGTGCCGCCCCTGACAGCCGCCGGCCTGCGTTTTCTGATTGCCTTCCCGCTGTTCCTGGGGTTCGCCGTATTACGCAAGGAGCCGCTACTGTTTCCCCGGCAAAGTCGCTGGTTTTTCGTCTTCGTCACGTTGTCGTACTTCAGCCTGCCGTACTACCTGCTCAACTACGGCGAGATGCACGTCTCCTCGGGCCTGACCGCGCTGTTGTTCAGTGGCATGCCAGTGTTCATCCTGATTTTCTCCGCGGTGTTTCTGCGCGAGAAAATCCACCCCGCGCAAATGTTCGGCATCGCCATCGGCTTCGGCAGTCTGTTCATGATCATCCGCAGCCAGGGCTTGCACCTGGATCAGGCGGAATGGCTCGGTGTGCTGGCGATTCTCAGCGCGGCGATCATGCATGCGCTGTGCTACGTGGTAACCAAAAAGCATGGCAGCGCGATCAGCGTGATCACTTACAACACACTGCCCATCGGCATCGCCGGATTGATGCTGCTGGTGGTTGGCCTGGTTTTCGAAAGCCCGGCATTCACGTCCATCACCACACGCTCGTGGGGCGCCCTGCTCTACCTCGGGCTAGTGGCGTCGGTCGGCGGCTTTATCGTCTATTTCATCCTGCTCAAACGTTTGAGTCCGGTCCTTCTGTCGTTCGTCTTCATCATCTTTCCGGTGTTCGCCGTGATCATCGGCGCCTGGTACGAAGGCACGGAAATCTCTCGGGACCTGATGCTCTATTCGGCAACCCTGCTCGCCGGTTTTGCCATCACCAAGCTGCCCGTCAAACGCTGAAAAAATTCGCGGATTCACTGCAAGACTCACATTGAACATTGGAGGTTCAAATGTCGGTACACACCATGGAAACCCTCAGCCTGTTTAACAATGCACCCTACCAGCGCGACTTCAGTGCCCGGGTCATCGCGGTGGTTGATCAAGCCGTCGTGCTCGAACACACCCTTTTCTACCCCACCGGAGGCGGGCAACCCGGAGATAGCGGGTATTTCAGCCTGCCGGATGGCACGCGGATCAACGTCACGGGAACAGTGCGCGATCCCTTGTTGCCATCGATCATCTGGCATCAGGTGCAGCAATGCCCGCCGCATCTGTGCACGGGCGCCCTGCTCAATGCCAGCCTTGATTGGGAGCGGCGCTATCAACACATGAAGATGCACACGTGCCTGCACTTGCTGGGCTCGATCATCAATGCGCCAGTGACCGGGTGCAGCATCAGTGCTGACAAGGGACGTCTGGATTTCGACCTGCCGGAAATGACCCTCGACAAAGAGCGCATCACTGGCGAACTCAACGCGCTGATTGAGCAGGCCATTCCGGTCAGCACCCTGTCGATGCCGGCCTCGGAGTACCCTGCACTGCTGGAAAGCACCAGCAGCAAAACCGTGAATCCGCCAGTGATCCAGGGCGACCTGCGGATGGTCGAGGTCATTGGCATCGATATCCAGCCCTGTGGCGGTACTCATGTGCAAAACACCCGGGAAATCGGCCGGGTGTTTTGCGAAAAAATCGAGAAGAAAAGCAGGACCAACCGGCGGGTGATCCTGCGATTTGAATGACCGCACGGGTGCCGACCTCAGATCACGAACAGGTCGACAAAGCGGTTAACCGGAGTCGCTTCAAGCTGCGCCTGATCCTTGCACAACGCAAAGATCTCGGCGCAGCGCTGCCCGGTGAAGCGCGTGGCGAGGTTTGCCTTGAACTTGTCTTCGAGCAACGGGATTCCCTCGGCCCGGCGTCGACGATGACCGATCGGGTACTCCACCACCACGTTCTCGGTACTTGAACCGTCTTTGAAAAACACCTGCACGGCGTTGGCAATCGAGCGTTTATCGGCCTCCAGATACTCACGGGTGAAGCGCGGCTCTTCGACAATGACCATTTTCTCGCGCAGCACATCGATGATCGGATGCGCCTTGTGGAAGTCGTCTTCGTATTGCTCGGCCACCAGATTGCCAAAGGCCAGCGGCACAGCGGTCATGTACTGGATGCAGTGATCGCGGTCAGCCGCGTTGGCCAGCGGCCCGACCTTGGAGATGATGCGTATCGCCGATTCATGGGTGGTGATGACGATTTTGTCGATCTCGTGCAGGCGGTTGCGCACTTGTGGATGCAGTGTCACGGCGGCTTCGCAGGCCGTTTGCGCATGAAATTCGGCAGGGAAGCTGATTTTGAACAGGACGTTTTCCATCACGTAACTGCCGAATGGCCGCGAGAAACTGAAGGCGCGCTTGTCTTCGGGTTTCAACGCCAGATCGTTGTTGGTATGGCTGAACAACACATCGTAGAAACCCCACTGCCTGGCACTCAGCACACCGGGAATGCCCATCTCGCCGCGCATGGCGATGTCGGCCAGACGCACGCCGCGACTCGACGCATCCCCCGCCGCCCAGGATTTCCGGGATCCGGCATTCGGCGCATGCCGATAAGTGCGCAGCGCCTGGCCATCGGCGAAGGCATGGGACAGCGCCGACAGCAGTTGCTCGCGATTGGCGCCCATGAGTTTGGCGGTGACGGCGGTCGAGGCGACTTTCACCAGAATGACGTGGTCGAGGCCTACACGATTGAAGGAGTTTTCCAGAGCGATCACCCCCTGAATCTCATGGGCCATGATCATCGCTTCCAGCACCTCGCGCAGGGTCAGCGCTGCTTCGCCATTGGCCAGACGTTTTTGCGACAAGTGATCGGCTACCGCAAGGATCCCGCCGAGGTTATCCGACGGATGCCCCCATTCGGCAGCGAGCCAGGTGTCGTTGTAGTCGAGCCAACGAACGGTGCAGCCAATGTCCCACGCAGCCTTGACCGGATCAAGGCGATACGACGTGCCCGGCACTCGCGCGCCGAACGGCACGACGGTGCCCTCGACGATAGGGCCGAGATGTTTGGTGCATTCGGGGAAACGCAGCGCCAGCAGGCCACAGCCCAACGTATCCATCAGGCAGTTGCGGGCGGTGTTCAGGGCTTCGCTGGATTCGACTTTGTAGCTGAGGACGTAATCAGCGATGTCCTGCAGGACTTGGTCGTAGTCGGGACGGTTGTTCAGGTCGACGTTGGCGCTCATGTTCGATTCACTCTTGAAGTGGTTCGTTGATGGGACCTCGGTTCAGGCTGGCAAATTTTTATTTTTGAAATGCAATCCCCTTGTAGGAGCTGCCGAAGGCTGCGATCTGTTGATCTTGATCTAAAAAAAGATCAACAGATC
Organism: Pseudomonas sp. TH06; assembly: GCF_016651305.1. Lineage (GTDB taxonomy): Bacteria > Pseudomonadota > Gammaproteobacteria > Pseudomonadales > Pseudomonadaceae > Aquipseudomonas. The sequence goes on from NZ_JAEKEC010000003.1 coordinate 536,895, forward strand.
GCAGCCTTCGGCAGCTCCTACAGGGGGTTATTGGTTGATCAGAAACAATCTCCGGGGATGCGCACGTAGCCTTCCATCAGCACCCGTGCACTGCGGCTCATGATGGCTTTTTTCACCACCCATTCGCCGTTTTCCAGGCTGGCTTCGGCGCCGACGCGCAAGGTCCCGGACGGATGACCGAAGCGCACGGCATTACGTTCGATGCCGCCCGCCGCGAGGTTTACCAGCGTGCCGGAAATGGCCGCAGCGGTACCAATCGCCACCGCCGCGGTGCCCATCATCGCGTGGTGCAACTTGCCCATCGAGAGCGCACGCACCAGCAGATCAACGTCATCCGCCACAATCGCTTTACCGCTCGACGCCACGTAATCCGCAGGCTTGGCCACGAACGCAACCTTGGGTGTGTGCTGACGCTTGGCCGCCTCGTCCAGATTGGTAATCAGACCCATGCGCAGCGCGCCGTAAGCACGAATGGTTTCGAACATCTGCAAGGCTTTTGCATCACTGTTGATCGCGCTTTGCAGCTCGGTGCCGGTGTAGCCGATGTCTTCAGCGTTGATGAAAATCGTCGGGATCCCGGCATTGATCATGGTTGCCTTGAAGGTGCCGACTCCCGGCACTTCCAGCTCATCGATCAGGTTGCCGGTAGGGAACATCGAGCCACTGCCGCCCTCTTCTTCCGCCGCCGGGTCGATGAATTCGACTTGCACTTCAGCGGCCGGAAAGGTCACGCCGTCGAGTTCGAAATCACCGGTTTCCTGCACTTCGCCGTTGGTGATCGGCACGTGGGCGATAATGGTCTTGCCGATGTTCGCCTGCCACACGCGCACCACCGCCACACCGTTGTGCGGAATGCGGCTGACGTCGACCAGACCGTTGCTGATGGCGAACGAACCGACCGCTGCCGAGAGGTTGCCGCAGTTACCGCTCCAGTCGACGAAAGGCTTGTCGATGGAGACCTGACCGAACAGGTAATCGACGTCGTGATCGGCCTTGATGCTCTTTGACAGGATCACGGTTTTGCTGGTGCTGGAAGTGGCGCCGCCCATGCCGTCGATCTGCTTGTCGTACGGGTCGGGGCTGCCAATCACGCGCAACAGCAAGGCGTCACGGGCCGGGCCGGGAATCTGCGCCGCTTCAGGCAGATCCTTGAGGCTGAAGAACACACCTTTGCTGGTGCCGCCGCGCATGTAGGTGGCGGGGATTTTTATCTGTGGTGCGTGAGCCATGGGTGCTCCTTCAAAACGACCAAAGGACTCATCATCCCTTGGTCGCTTAACATGATTTAAACGGCAACCGCCGACTCTTCAAGGAAGTCCTGAGCGAAGCGTTGCAGCACGCCGCCGGCCTCGTAGATCGACACTTCCTCAGCGGTATCCAGACGGCAGGTCACCGGCACGTCGAGGCGCTCGCCATTCTTGCGATGGATCACCAGCGTCAGGTCGGCACGCGGTGTACGGGCGCCGATCACGTCGTAGGTTTCGCTGCCGTCGATGGCCAGGGTGTGGCGATTGGTGCCCGGCTTGAATTCCAGCGGCAAAACGCCCATGCCGACCAGGTTGGTACGGTGAATGCGCTCGAAACCCTCAGCGGCAATCGCCTCGACACCGGCCAGACGCACGCCTTTCGCCGCCCAGTCGCGGGACGAACCCTGACCATAATCGGCGCCGGCAATGATGATCAGCGGCTGCTTGCGTTCCATGTAGGTTTCGATGGCTTCCCACATGCGCATGACTTTGCCTTCCGGCTCGACCCGCGCCAGCGAACCCTGTTTGACCTTGCCGTTTTCCACGACCATTTCGTTGAACAGTTTCGGGTTGGCAAACGTTGCGCGCTGCGCGGTCAGGTGGTCGCCACGGTGGGTGGCGTAAGAGTTGAAGTCCTCTTCCGGCAGGCCCATTTTCGCCAGATATTCGCCGGCGGCACTGTCGAGCATGATCGCGTTCGACGGCGACAGGTGATCGGTGGTGATGTTGTCCGGCAGCACCGCCAGCGGCCGCATGCCTTTCAGCGGACGCGCACCGGCCAGCGCGCCTTCCCAGTACGGCGGACGGCGGATGTAGGTGCTCATCTCCCGCCAGTCGTACAGCGGCGTGACTTTCGGGCCGGTGTCTTCATGGACGGCGAACATCGGAATGTAGACCTGCCGGAACTGTTCAGGCTTGACCGAAGACTTCACCACCGCGTCGATTTCCTCGTCGCTCGGCCAGATGTCTTTCAGGCGGATTTCCTTACCGTCGACCACGCCCAGCACATCTTTCTCGATATCGAAACGGATGGTCCCGGCAATGGCGTACGCGACCACCAGTGGCGGCGATGCAAGGAACGCCTGCTTGGCGTACGGGTGGATGCGGCCGTCGAAGTTGCGGTTACCGGACAACACGGCGGTGGCGTACAGGTCGCGGTCGATGATCTCTTGCTGGATCACCGGATCGAGGGCGCCGGACATGCCGTTGCAAGTGGTGCAGGCGAAGGCGACGACGCCGAAACCCAGTTGCTCCAGCTCCGTGGTCAGCCCCGCTTCGTCGAGGTACAGCGCCACGGTTTTCGAGCCCGGTGCCAGCGAGGACTTCACCCACGGTTTGCGGGTCAGGCCGAGCTTGTTGGCGTTGCGTGCGAGCAGGCCGGCAGCAATCACGTTGCGCGGGTTACTGGTGTTGGTGCAACTGGTGATGGCAGCGATGATCACCGCGCCGTCAGGCATTTGGCCGGGGACTTCTTCCCACTGACCGGAGATGCCTTTGGCCGCCAGATCCGAAGTCGCAACGCGAGCGTGCGGGTTGCTCGGGCCGGCCATATTGCGCACCACAGAAGACAGATCGAAAGACAGACCGCGCTCGTATTGCGCGCCCTTCAGGCTATCGGCCCACAGGCCGGTGGTCTTGGCGTAGTGCTCGACCAACTGTACTTGCTGGTCTTCACGACCGGTCAGTTTCAGGTAATCGATAGTCTGTTGATCGATGTAGAACATCGCTGCGGTGGCGCCGTATTCCGGGGCCATGTTGGAGATCGTCGCGCGGTCGCCGAGGGTCAGCGCCGCCGCGCCTTCGCCGAAGAACTCCAGCCATGCGCCGACGACTTTCTGTTTGCGCAGGTATTCGGTCAGCGCCAGCACCATGTCGGTGGCGGTGATGCCCGGTTGCAGCTTGCCGGTCAATTCAACGCCGACGCTTTCCGGCAGACGCATCCACGAGGCACGGCCGAGCATCACGCTTTCGGCTTCGAGGCCGCCGACGCCGATGGCGATCACGCCCAGTGCATCGACGTGCGGGGTGTGGCTGTCGGTGCCGACGCAGGTGTCAGGGAATGCCACGCCGTCGCGCACCTGGATCACCGGAGACATTTTCTCCAGGTTGATCTGGTGCATGATGCCGTTGCCCGGCGGGATCACGTCGACGTTCTTGAAGGCTTTTTTGGTCCAGTTGATGAAGTGGAAACGGTCTTCGTTGCGGCGGTCTTCGATGGCGCGGTTCTTCTCGAACGCTTGCGCATCAAACCCGCCCGCCTCCACCGCCAGCGAATGGTCGACGATCAATTGCGTCGGCACCACCGGGTTGACCTGCGCCGGGTCGCCGCCCTGCAACGCGATCGCGTCACGCAGGCCGGCAAGGTCGACCAGCGCGGTCTGGCCAAGAATGTCGTGGCAGACCACACGCGCCGGGAACCACGGGAAATCGAGGTCGCGTTTGCGCTCGATCAATTGCTTGAGGGAATCGGTGAGCGTGGCCGGGTCGCAGCGACGCACGAGGTTTTCCGCCAGCACGCGGGAGGTGTACGGCAGGGTGTCGTAGCTGCCGGGCTGAATGGCTTCGATCGCGGTGCGGACATCGAAGTAGTCGAGGGGCGTGCCGGGCAGGTTCTTGCGAAATTCTGTGTTCATCGGGTCAGGACTCGGGTCACGGTAATTACAAAAGGTGGGCAAACGCCAGACTCAAGATTCACACCGTTCCTTGTAGGAGTGAGCCTGCTCGCGATAGCGGTAGATCAGTCGACATCGTTGTTGAATGTCAGTCCGTCATCGCGAGCAGGCTCACTCCTACAGGGGTTAACGGTGGACTCCGGGATAGAGTCAGCCCACCATTCAGCGACGTTCGATTGGCACGAACTTGCGCTGTTCGACGCCGATGTACTCGGCGCTCGGGCGGATGATGCGGTTGTTGGCACGCTGTTCGAACACGTGCGCGGCCCAGCCGGTCAGGCGCGAGCAAACGAAAATCGGCGTGAACAGCTTGGTCGGGATGCCCATGAAGTGGTACGCCGAGGCATGGTAGAAATCGGCGTTGGGGAACAGTTTTTTCTGTTCCCACATGGTCTTGTCAATGGCTTCGGAAACCGGGAACAGCACCTTGTCACCGACTTCGTCAGCGAGCTTCTTCGCCCAGCCTTTGATCACTTCGTTGCGTGGATCACTGTCCTTATAGATCGCGTGGCCGAACCCCATGATCTTGTCTTTGCGCTCGAGCATGCCGAGGGTGCCCTTGACCGCCTCTTCCGGCGATGAAAAGCGCTCGATCATTTCCATCGCCGCTTCGTTGGCACCGCCGTGCAGCGGGCCGCGCAGCGAGCCAATGGCTGCGGTGACGCAGGAATACAGGTCGGACAGGGTCGAAGCACATACGCGAGCGGTGAAGGTCGAGGCGTTGAATTCATGCTCGGCGTAGAGGATCAGCGACACGTTCATGACTTTGACGTGCAGTTCGCTCGGCTTCTTGTCGTGCAGCAGGTGCAGGAAGTGGCCGCCGATGGTTGGCTCGTCGCTGACGCAGTTGATGCGTTTGCCGTCGTGGCTGAAGCGGTACCAATAGCACATGATCGCCGGGAACGCGGCCAGCAGGCGGTCAGTCTTGTCGCGCTGCTCGGAGAAGTCTTTCTCCGGTTCGAGGTTGCCGAGGAACGAGCAACCGGTGCGCATCACGTCCATCGGGTGGGCGTCGGCAGGAATGCGTTCGAGCACTTCTTTCAACGCTTGTGGCAGGTCGCGCAGCTTGCTCAATTTGCCTTGGTATTCGTCGAGTTGCGCCTGAGTAGGCAGCTCGCCGTACAGCAGCAGGTACGCCACTTCTTCAAATTGTGCGTCGGCTGCCAGTTCGCGTACGTCATAGCCGCGATAGGTCAGCCCGGCACCGGCCTGGCCCACGGTGGACAGTGCGGTTTGCCCGGCAACCTGGCCCCGGAGTCCGGCACCACTGAGTACTTTTGCTTCGGCCATTGCTGTCTCCAATCTTGAATTTGTTAGGGAATCTGCAATTTCGGTGGTGTTCGCAAAAGATCGCAGCCTTCGGCAGCTCCTACATCGACCGCGTTCCTGTAGGAGCTGTCGAGTGAAACGAGGCTGCGATCTTTTGATCTTCGCCTTTATTTTTTCGCTGCAAACAACGCATCGAGCTTCTGCTCGAACGTGTGGTAATCGATGCGATCGTAAAGCTCCATGCGAGTCTGCATGGTGTCGATGACATTCTGCTGAGAGCCGTCGCGGCGGATCGCGGTGTAGACGTTTTCCGCAGCCTTGTTCATCGCACGGAACGCCGACAGCGGGTAAAGCACCAGCGACACGTCAGCACCGGCCAGTTGCTCGGTGGTGTACAGCGGCGTCGCACCGAACTCGGTGATGTTGGCCAGAATCGGCGCTTTCACGCGGTTGGCGAACAGCTTGTACATCTCCAGCTCGGTGATGGCTTCCGGGAAAATCATGTCGGCACCGGCCTCGATGCACGCTGCTGCGCGATCCAGTGCCGATTCCAGACCTTCAACGGCCAGTGCATCAGTGCGCGCCATGATCACGAAGCTGTCATCGGTGCGGGCATCGACGGCGGCTTTGATGCGGTCGACCATTTCCTGCTGGCTGACGATCTCTTTATTCGGACGATGGCCACAGCGTTTGGCACCGACCTGATCTTCGATGTGAATCGCCGCTGCACCGAACTTGATCATCGACTTGACGGTGCGCGCGACGTTGAACGCCGAGGAGCCGAAACCGGTATCGACGTCCACCAGCAGTGGCAGATCGCAGACGTCGGTGATGCGGCGCACGTCGGTCAGCACGTCATCCAGCCCGGTGATGCCCAGGTCCGGCACGCCGAGGGAACCTGCGGCCACCCCGCCACCGGACAGGTAAATCGCCTTGAAACCGGCGCGTTTGGCCAGCAGCGCGTGGTTGGCGTTGATCGCGCCGACCACTTGCAATGGATGCTCGCTGGCGACCGCATCGCGGAAACGCTGGCCGGGAGTGTTCGGGTTGGAACTCATGACTCACCTCGTTCAGTGGCTGTCTTATTGTGGGCGCCGTCCTGGTAATGACGGGCGATATTGCGTTTCGAGGCGCCGATGTGACGGCGCATCAACAATTCCGCGAGCTCGCCGTCACGGTCGGCGATGGCATCGAGAATCCGGTGGTGTTCAGCGAAAGCCTGACGCGGACGATTCGGCGTGGTGGAAAACTGGATGCGGTACATGCGCACCAGTTGATACAGCTCACCGCAAAGCATCTGGGTCAGCGTGCGGTTGCCGCTGCCCTGGATAATCCGATAGTGAAAGTCAAAATCGCCTTCCTGCTGGTAATAACCGACGCCGGCCTGAAACGCGGCGTCGCGCTCATGGGTTTCCAGCACGCGGCGCAATTCGTCGATTTCTTCGACGCTCATGCGTTCAGCCGCCAGACGGCAGGCCATGCCTTCGAGGGATTCGCGGATTTCGTAAAGTTCAAGCAATTCCGCGTGACTCAGCGAGACCACCCGCGCACCAACGTGCGGCACGCGCACCAGCAGGCGCTGGCCTTCCAGCCGATGGATAGCTTCGCGCAGCGGCCCACGGCTGATGCCGTAAGTGCGCGCCAGTTCCGGCTCGGAGATCTTGCTGCCCGGGGCGATCTCGCCTTTGACGATGGCCGCCTGAATGCGCCGGAAGACGTTTTCCGAGAGTGTCTCGGAATCGTCGCCGCTGATGACCGGGGGATCGAGTTGATCCAGCATGATTGTCGACACCTTGAAATCCAATGCGGCAAAAACTAGCCAATTCGCCTGCATCAGTCAAAGGATAAATAGGTATTGTCGACAATCGTCTAATAACCCTCTTCAACAGCCCCTAGGGTTATAGACCCGCTCGGGCGCTGGCGCCATAAAACCACCGTGCTAGAATGCCGCCCGCATTTGCTGGCCATTTGTACGGCTTGTCATAAAAAGCTGATAGGCACACGCAGGGGCTTGCGCAGTATTGCCAGGCACCTGAACCGACAACGGAACGCTGCGCACCAGGATTTATGAGACTCAAGCCTTTCCCGACATTTTTTGCTCTGTTTTGCCTGCCCGGCCTCGCTGCTGCGGGGGAAAAAACCGTGTACGGCCTCAACGAATACGCCTCCCTTGATGGCATCAATCTGGAAGTCGCGGCCAAACTCGACACCGGGGCGAAAACCGCCTCGCTGAGCGCCCGCGATATCAAACGCTTCAAACGCAACGGCGAGTCCTGGGTGCGCTTCTATCTGGCCATCGACGCCGCGCATTCGCACCCGATCGAACGGCCGCTGGCCCGGGTCAGCAAGATCAAACGCCGCGCCGGCGACTACGATCCGGAAGAAGGCAAGAAGTACACCGCCCGCCCGGTGATCGAGCTGGATATCTGCATGGGTTCGGCTTTGCGCAGCATCGAAGTGAACCTGACCGACCGAAGTGCGTTCCAATACCCGCTTTTGATTGGCTCCGAGGCGCTGAAACGCTTCGATGCGCTGGTCGACCCCAGTCTTAAATACGCTGCCGGCAAACCCGCCTGCACCATCGCCGCTCATACCGCCGAGTAATTTCCATGCGTTCTCTAACCTTCCACCTGAAAATCCTGATCACCATTCTGGTGCTCCTGGGCGTTTCGGTTACGGCCTATCAGATTTTCGTGCTCGGCATTCCGGTAACCGAGGACGCCACCGACGACTTGTGGAACATCGACGCCAAGGTCGAGTTCGTCGCCAGCACCAAGGATCCGGTGAAGATCCAGATGTTCGTGCCACCGTTGAGCCGCGACTACGTCAGCCTCAACGAAAGCTTTATCTCCAATAATTACGGCGTCGCCGTGAATCGCGTTGACGGCAACCGCAAGGTGACCTGGTCGGCGCGTCGGGCCAAGGGCAATCAGACGCTGTATTACCGTCTGGTGCTGACCAAGCGTTACACCGCTGAAAAAACCAAGATCAAAGGTCCGACCTTCCGCGACAGCATGGCCATCGAAGGCCCGGAAAAAATCGCCGCCGAAGCCCTGCTCGCGCCGATTCGTCAGCACTCGGCCGACGTCGAAACCTTTATTGGCGAGGCGATCAAACGCGTCAACAACCTCAACGACGACAACGTCAAACTGCTGCTGGCCGGCGATCCGTCGACGCCGCACAAAGCCAAAATCGTCGAACTGCTGCTGTCCATCGCTCACGTACCCGTGGAAAAAGTCCACACCATCCGCCTCGTCGCCGATCAGCCGCAAACCCCCGAACTGTGGCTGCGCAGCTTCAATGGCAACGACTGGCTGTACTTCAACCCGGAAACCGGTGAGCAGGGCCTGCCGACCGACCGCTTGCTGTGGTGGACCGGTGATGAAAACCTGATCACTGTCGACGGTGGCAAGAAAGCCAACGTGACCTTCAGCCTGAACAACAGCGAGATGAACGCGATTCGTCTGGCCAAGCTGACGGACGAAAACACCGACGCCAACTTCCTCGAATACTCGTTGTACGGCCTGCCGCTGCAAACTCAGCAGACGTTCATGATCATGGTGATGATCCCGATCGGCGTGCTGGTAATCCTGATCCTGCGCAACCTGATCGGCCTGCAGACCCTAGGCACGTTTACCCCGGTGCTGATCGCCCTCGCCTTCCGTGAAACGCAACTGGGCTTCGGTATCTTGCTGTTTACCGTGATCACGGCGCTGGGGCTGTCATTACGTTCGTATCTGGAACACCTGAAGTTGCAAATGCTGCCGCGACTCTCAGTGGTACTGACTTTTGTCGTGGTGTTGATCGCGGCGATCAGCCTGTTTAGTCATAAGCTCGGCCTGGAACGCGGCTTGTCGGTAGCGCTGTTCCCGATGGTGATTCTGACCATGACCATCGAACGTCTGTCGATCACCTGGGAAGAACGTGGCGCCAGCCATGCCATGAAAGTGGCGATTGGCACGTTGTTCGCGGCGTCCCTGGCGCACTTGATCATGACCGTGCCTGAGCTGGTCTACTTCGTGTTCACCTTCCCGGCGATCCTGCTGATTCTGGTCGGCTTCATGCTGGCGATGGGTCGTTATCGCGGTTACCGCCTGACTGAACTGGTGCGTTTCAAGGCTTTCCTGAAGAAGGCTGACGCCTGATGTTCGGTTTCTGGAAGACCTGGAAGGCCCTCGAGGCGCGGGGCATCATGGGCATCAACCGGCGTAACGCCGACTACGTGCTCAAGTACAACAAGCGCAGCCTGTACCCGATCGTCGATGACAAGATCATCACCAAGGAACGGGCGATCAAGGCCGGCATTCATGTGCCGGAATTGTATGGCGTGATTTCCACCGAGAAGGAAATCGACAAGCTCGGCGAGATCATCGGCGGACGCAGCGACTTCGTGATCAAACCGGCGCAAGGCGCCGGCGGTGACGGCATCATCGTCGTCGCCGACCGCTTCGAGGGCCGCTATCGCACGGTGTCGGGCAAGATCATTGCCCACGAAGAGCTTGAGCATCACATCTCGAGCATCCTCACCGGCTTGTATTCGCTGGGCGGCCACCGCGACCGCGCGCTGATCGAATACCGCGTAACCCCGGATCAGATCTTCAAGAGCATCAGCTACGAAGGCGTGCCGGACATCCGCATCATCGTGCTGATGGGCTACCCGGTGATGGCCATGTTGCGCTTGCCGACCCGTCAGTCCGGCGGCAAGGCCAACCTGCACCAGGGCGCCATTGGCGTCGGTGTCGATCTGGCGACTGGTTTGACCCTGCGCGGCACCTGGCTGAACAACATCATCACCAAACACCCCGACACCACCAACGCGGTGGACGGCGTGCAACTGCCCTATTGGGACGGTTTCATGAAACTCGCCGCCGGCTGTTACGAGCTGTGCGGGTTGGGGTATATCGGCGTGGACATGGTGCTCGATCAGGAAAAGGGTCCGCTGATTCTGGAGCTGAATGCGCGGCCGGGGCTGAATATTCAGATCGCCAATGACTGCGGGCTGACCTTGCGCACCCATGCCGTTGAAGCGCGGCTGGAAGAGTTGAAGGCGCGTGGGGTGACTGAGTCGGTTGAAGAGCGGGTGGCGTTTACTCAGGAAATGTTTGGGCATATTCCAGCGGTTGAGGGCTGATCCAAGACCGCGTCACGGCCATCGCGAGCAGGCTCACTCCTACAGGGGGAATGCGTTCCATATGTAGGAGTGAGCCTGCTCGCGATGGCTCATTCACAGCCACCACAAGACTTGACCCTGCCGCCAATCTGCCAATCCCCGACATCCCCTCTAGGAGCATTCTCCCCAGAGGACTACAATCCCCACCCCGCCTCAATGGCCGATCTGCCCCGCCCATGTTGACCTGTTCCGTTCACCCGCTGCCCTACCGCGCCAATCCCGCCGACTACTTCGCGGCCATCCGCCACGCGCCCGGCGCCGTGCTGCTCGACAGCGGCCGGCCGAGTGCCGACCGTGGCCGTTATGACCTGCTCAGTGCCTGGCCGCTGGAACAATTGGCGGTGTTGCCGGACGAAAGCGGCAGCCATTTCCTGCAACGTCTGCGAGATCACCTGAACGGTTTGGGCGAAGCGCAATTGCCTGCGGCTTATCAATTACCGTTTGCCGGCGGGCTGATCGGTTATCTGAGCTATGACTTCGGTCGGCATCTGGAGATTCTGCCGAGTCATGCGCATGATGATCTGCAACTGCCGGATGCACGGTTCGGCTTGTATGACTGGGCACTGGTCAGTGATCACCAGGCCGAGACCAGCCAATTGATCTTTCACCCGTCGGTGGACGACAGTCAGCGGCAACGCCTGATCGACCTGTTTACAAAACCGGTGTCGACCACGCTGACACCGTTCAAATTGAACAACCCGATGACCGCCGATCTCTCGGCTGACGACTACCGCCAGGCGTTTGAGCGCATTCAGCATTACATTCAGGCCGGTGACTGCTATCAGGTCAACTTTGCCCAGCGTTTCCGCGCTAGCTGTCAGGGTGATCCGTGGCAGGCCTACGGCAAGTTGCGCGAAGCCTGCCCGACACCGTTTTCCGGCTTCCAGAGCCTGCCCGATGGCGGTGCCGTGTTAAGCCTGTCACCAGAGCGCTTCGTCAAAGTCAGCCAGTGTCATGTGGAAACCCGCCCGATCAAAGGCACCCGCCCGCGTGGTCTGACACCCGCCGAAGATGCCGCCAACGCCGCCGAACTGCTGGCCAGTCCCAAGGACCGTGCGGAAAACCTGATGATCGTCGATCTGTTGCGCAACGACCTCGGTCGCACCTGCCGCATCGGCTCGGTACGGGTGCCGGAGTTGTTCAGCCTGGAAAGCTATCCGAACGTGCATCACCTGGTCAGCAGCGTGACCGGTGAACTGGCGGACGATCGCGATGCACTGGATCTGATCGCCGGCAGCTTCCCCGGCGGCTCGATCACCGGCGCGCCGAAGATTCGCGCAATGCAGATCATTGACGAGCTGGAGCCGACCCGGCGCGGTTTGTATTGCGGTTCGTTGCTGTATCTGGATGTGCGTGGCGAGATGGACAGTTCCATCGCGATTCGCAGTCTGTTGGTCAAGGATGGGCAGGTGTGCTGCTGGGGCGGTGGCGGGATCGTCGCCGATTCGGACTGGCAGGCGGAGTATCAGGAGTCGATCACTAAAGTGAAGATCCTCCTGCAAACCCTGCAGAACCTTTAAAAGCTATCGCGAGCAGGCTCACTCCTACATTTGGAATGCGTTCCCTTGTAGGAGTGAGCCTGCTCGCGATGGCGTCTTTTCAGACGACTACAAACTCAACTCTCTACTAGAAGCTTTCAAGAATTCCTGCTTCAACTCGGCAAAGGTGTGCACGGCAGGGAATTGCGGGAACTCGCGAATCACATTGTCCGGCGCATGGAACAGAATCCCCGCGTCCGCTTCGCCCAGCATCGTCGTGTCGTTATATGAGTCGCCCGCCGCAATTACCCGGTAGTAAAGACTTTTGAACGCCAGAACCGACTGACGTTTCGGGTCTTTCTGACGCAATTGATAGCTGGTCACCCGCCCGGTTTCATCCGTGATCAGGCGATGGCAAAGCAGCGTCGGGAAGCCCAGTTGACGCATCAACGGCTGGGAGAACTCATAGAAGGTGTCCGACAGAATCACCACCTGAAAGCGTTCGCGCAGCCAGTTGACGAACTCCACCGCGCCGTCCAGCGGCTTCAGCGTGGCGATCACCTCCTGAATATCCGACAGCTTCAAGCCATGCTCATCGAGGATGCGCAGACGCTGCTTCATCAGCACGTCGTAATCGGGAATGTCCCGAGTGGTGGCTTTGAGGGATTCGATTCCGGTTTTTTCGGCGAAAGCGATCCAGATTTCCGGCACCAACACCCCTTCAAGATCCAGGCAAGCAATTTCCACAAGACACTCCCGTTTGTATTGATTATTGAGTCGAGCGAGCCCGAACTCTAGCGACTCGACCGGCGCTGTGCAACGCAGAGGAGGCCCCGATTACTGCAGCTTTTTGTTACCATCGGCCCCATATAGAGCGCCCAGCGCCACCGACCTGTAGGAAGCCGCCCTGATGAGTGCAACGTTCGACGTCGTGGAACTCGCCACGACCTATGCCAATAAATCCGCGCAAGACATCCTCAAACTCGCTTTCGCCGAGTTCGGCGATGACTTGTGGATATCTTTCAGCGGCGCCGAGGATGTGGTGCTGGTGGACATGGCCTGGAAGCTGAACAAAAACGTCAAGGTGTTCAGCCTCGACACCGGTCGCCTGCACCCGGAGACCTACCGTTTCATCGATCAGGTGCGTGAGCACTACAAGATCGACATCGAACTGGTGTCGCCGGACTACACGAAGCTGGAACCGTTCGTGAAGGAAAAAGGCCTGTTCAGTTTCTACAAGGACGGCCACGGCGAATGCTGCGGCATCCGCAAGATCGAACCGCTGCGCCGCAAGTTGTCCGGCGTCAAAGCCTGGGCCACCGGCCAGCGCCGCGACCAGAGTCCAGGCACGCGCAGCGCGGTGGCGGTAATGGAAATCGACACCGCGTTCTCTACGCCTGAGCGCACCCTGTACAAGTTCAACCCGCTGGCGCAGATGAGCAGCGAAGAGATCTGGGGTTACATCCGCATGCTTGAGCTGCCGTACAACAGCCTGCATGAGCGCGGTTTTATCAGCATTGGCTGCGAACCGTGCACCCGCCCGGTCCTGCCGAACCAGCACGAGCGCGAAGGCCGCTGGTGGTGGGAAGAAGCGACGCAGAAAGAATGCGGGCTGCATGCCGGTAATATCATCAGCAAGGCGTAAATCCCTGCCACGATGATTCCCCTTTGTAGGAGTGAGCCTGCTCGCGATCACGGTGTATCAGCCAAAAAAATTCATCGACTGATACTCCGCTATCGCGAGCAGGCTCACTCCTGCACTGGCTTCTAGCGACCCGAAAAATGTGTACACACGACTGTCACCATCGGTGCCATTTATGTGTGCACTTTTTTGTTTCCGCGCCCTGAAAAGTTACATCCCGCCTGAAAACTCCCCGCTCTAGCCCGCTGTGAAAATCCCTCGCCAAAAATAAATACCTGTTCAATCGGTCAATTTTTAACCATTTATTTTCAGATACTTGGCGTGCTTTGATAACTTTTCGAAATGAGTACGTCTGCGCATAGATCACCAACTGGCACAGATCTGGCTTAAGTGCATACATGTTTTGTATACAAAAATGCAAAACATGCACACACTTTCGATCCGCAAGCCTGAAGCGCCCTATCCCGTACAGGCTGCAGATGCCCCGTAACCAGTGATGTTTGCTGGCCGCGACGAAGATTTGTCGAGCCCCGGGCTCATGCACAGTCATCGCGGCCCGCCCATCAGGAGCCTGCCGGAATGCGTACAAGTCTCTCCAATAACATCGCGCTGAATCTGCCCTCCTCCGCACTCGATCAACCCTTGCCGTACGACGGTGCGGTCGAGCCGTTGCAACTGAGCCCCCGTCTGCACAACAGTGATCTGGCGCCGACCAAGGCCGAAGGTCGGCGCTGGGGCAAATACAGCATTTTCGCCCTGTGGACCAATGACGTGCACAACATCGCCAACTACTCGTTCGCCATCGGCTTGTATGCCTTGGGGCTGGGCGGTTGGCAGATTTTGCTGTCGCTGGGGATAGGCGCGGCACTGGTGTACTTCTTCATGAACCTGTCCGGTTACATGGGACAGAAAACCGGGGTGCCGTTTCCGGTGATCAGCCGGATCAGTTTCGGCATTCACGGTGCACAAATTCCTGCACTGATACGCGCCGTTATCGCCATCGCCTGGTTCGGGATTCAGACGTACCTGGCGTCGGTGGTGTTTCGCGTTTTGCTGACGGCGGTCCATCCGGGATTCGCCGAATACGACCACAACTCGATCCTCGGGCTATCGACATTGGGCTGGGTGTGTTTTGTGGCGATCTGGTTCGTGCAACTGGCGATCCTCGCCTACGGCATGGAAATGGTCCGCCGTTACGAAGCGTTTGCCGGGCCGGTGATTTTGCTCACCGTCGCCGCCCTCGCCGCCTGGATGTACTTCCAGGCCAACGCAACCATCGCCTGGTCAATCCGCGAACCGCTGACGGGTGGCGAGATGTGGCGCAACATCTTCGCCGGCGGCGCACTGTGGCTGGCGATCTACGGCACGCTGATCCTCAACTTCTGCGATTTTGCTCGCTCCTCGCCCTGCCGCAAGACCATCAAGGTCGGAAATTTCTGGGGCTTGCCGGTGAACATTCTGGTATTCGCCGCGATAACCGTCCTGCTGTGTGGCGCGCAATTCCAGATCAACGGCCGGATCATCGAGAGTCCGACCGAAATCATCGCCTCGATTCCCAATACGTTCTTCCTGGTCCTCGGTTGCCTGGCCTTCCTGATCGTCACCGTGGCGGTGAATATCATGGCCAACTTCGTCGCTCCGGCATTCGTCCTCAGCAACCTCGCACCGAAATACCTGACCTTCCGCCGTGCCGGGTTGATCAGCGCGACCATCGCCGTGTTGATCCTGCCGTGGAATCTCTACAACAGCCCGTTGGTCATCGTGTACTTCCTGTCCGGTCTCGGCGCCCTGCTCGGCCCGTTGTACGGCGTGATCATGGTCGACTACTGGCTGATCCGCAAAGGCCGGGTCAACGTTCCGCAGCTCTACAGCGAAGATCCCAACGGCGCCTATTACTACAGTCGCGGAGTCAATTTCCGTGCGGTGGCGGCGTTTATTCCTGCGGCATTGATCGCCATCGTCCTGGCACTGGTTCCCGGTTTCCACAGCGTTTCGCCATTCTCCTGGCTGATCGGTGCCGGGATTGCCGGAATGCTCTACCTGATCATCGCCAAACGTCAGCCGCACTACGCGGACGTCAGTGGCGAGTCCATCGCCGTCGATAACGTCTGCCACTAATCCCTTCGCGGCCCGGTTTTCGGGCCGCAGAACTGCCCGCTATAAGGACTTCACATGCGAATTCTCGTGGTCAACGTCAACACCACCGAATCCATCACCCAGGCCATCGCGCGCTCGGCGCAGGCTGTCGCTTCACCCGGAACGGAAATCGTCGGTCTGACGCCGCACTTCGGTGCTGATTCGGTGGAAGGCAATTTCGAAAGCTATCTGGCTGCTATCGCGGTAATGGATCGGGTGATGTCTTACGATCAGCCGTTCGATGCGGTGATTCAGGCCGGTTATGGCGAACATGGTCGCGAAGGTTTGCAGGAACTACTCAACGTACCGGTGGTGGACATCACCGACGCGGCGGCCAGTACAGCGATGTTTCTTGGCCACGCGTATTCGGTGGTCACCACGCTGGATCGCACCGTGCCGCTGATCGAGGACCGACTGAAACTCTCTGGCCTGTGGGATCGTTGTGCTTCGGTGCGCGCGAGTGGCCTGGCCGTTCTTGAGCTGGAACACGAACCGCAGCGTGCTCTGGAAGCGATCGTGCATCAGGCAGAGTTGGCGGTGACGCAGGACAAGGCCGAAGTGATTTGCCTCGGTTGCGGCGGCATGGCCGGGCTGGATGAGCAGATTCGCCGGCGCACCGGAGTACCGGTGGTGGACGGGGTGACGGCGGCGGTGACAATTGCGGAATCGCTGGTGCGCCTGGGTTTGTCGACATCAAAAGTGCGGACTTATGCGACGCCGCGGCCGAAGAACATCATTGGCTGGCCGGGGCGCTTTGCACGCTGAGGTCATTAGCGGAAATCGGGTCGCCCCATTCGCGAGCAGGCTCGCTCCCACATTTGGAATGCATTTTCCCTGTGGGAGCGAGCCTGCTCGCGAATGGGTTGACTCGGTCTCAAGCCTCACTCAGATAGCACTGAACCGCTGAGCCAGCCCCTGCTGCGCAAACTGTTCAATCACAAAATCGACAAACGCCCGAGTCTTGCCCGGCAACAATTTGTGCTCGGCGTAGTAGATCGAGATGTTGCCGTCATCGACAAACCAGTCCGGCAAGACCCGCTGCAACGTTCCCGCCTGCAGATATCCCACCGCAAACGGCATGCTCACCAGCGCAATGCCCAAGCCCTGCGCCGCCGTCCTGCAAGCGGCCTCGGAATCACTCATGGTCATCCGCGCCTTGAGCATCAACGGGCGACAGTTCTGCGGATTGCGCCCGACCAATTGCCAGGAGCGCACGCGCCCGGTTTGCGGCGAGCGGATCAGAATGCCGTCGTGATGGTTAAGGTCTTCCGGTTCGATGATCTTCGGATTGGCCTGTAGATAATCGCTGGACGCCACCAATATCCGATGCGCCGGGCTCAACTTGCGTGCGATTACCCCTTGCGGCAGTTCGAAACCACCGCCAATGGCTGCGTCGAAACCCTGCCCGATCAGATCGACCTGTCGATTATCGAAATGCCAATCCGGATTGATTGCGGGAAATCGTCGCAGAAATTCACCGAGCATCGGCACGATGTGCAGACATCCAAAGGCTGCGCCCATGCTGACTTTCAGCGTCCCCGCCGGCAGCCCTTCGACACTGGACAGATTGGCCACGGCATTTTGAATGGTCGTCAGGCTGCCACTGACCTGACTCAAGAACAACTGACCGGCTTCGGTCAGGGTCAGGCTGCGTGTACTACGCTGGAACAGCCGCACACCGAGCCGCCCCTCAAGCTTCGCGACACTCTTGCCCACGGCTGCCGGCGTCAGGCTCAAACGTCGAGCGGCCTCGGCAAAGCTGCCGACTTCGGCACTGCGTACGAAGCATTCGATACTGCTGAACGTTTCCATGATCACCACTATAAACTTCTGGTTTACACAGACTATAGCAATCATGGTCTACACGGTTGTCGATGCGAAGCCGATACTCGGCTCCAACAACAAGGCACCCCGCCTTGAAACATCTGGAGATCGAACATGACCACTCAACACCTCAGCGGTAAAGTCGCTCTGATTCAAGGCGGTTCTCGCGGCATCGGCGCCGCCATCGTCAAACGCCTGGCCGCTGAAGGCGCAACAATCGCCTTCACCTACGTCAGCTCCACCGCCAAAGCTGAAGAATTGCAAAACAGCATCACTGCAAACGGCGGCAAGGCTCTCGCCATCAAGGCCGACAGCGCCGACGCCGCAGCCATTCGCCACGCGGTCAGCGCAACCGTTGAAGCCTTCGGTCGCCTCGATATTCTGGTGAACAACGCCGGTGTGCTGGCCGTCGCGCCGCTGGAAGATTTCAAACTTGAAGACTTCGATCAGACCCTGGCAATCAACGTGCGCAGCGTATTCATCGCCTCACAGGAAGCCGCCAAACACATGGGCGAAGGCGCACGGATCATCAACATCGGCAGCACCAACGCCGACCGCATGCCCTTCGCCGGCGGTGGTGTGTACGCGATGAGCAAATCGGCACTGGTCGGCCTGACCAAAGGTCTGGCACGGGATCTCGGGCCGCGCGGCATCACCATCAACAACGTGCAGCCCGGCCCGGTCGATACCGACATGAACCCGGCCCACGGTGATTTTGCCGAAAGCCTGATTCCGCTGATGGCGGTGGGTCGTTACGGCAAAGCTGAAGAAATCGCCAGCTTCGTCGCTTACCTCGCAGGCCCGGAAGCCGGCTACATCACCGGTGCCAGCCTGACCATCGACGGTGGTTTCGGCGCCTGATCTTTCCAGGTCGCCAGAACGAAAAACGCCGCCCCTCTTTCAACAGAGGGGCGGCGTTTTTTCATGCTGCGTTTAAGCCCATTGCAGCGCAGGCAAACCACAGGCACTCGGGGTGAACGCTTTCAACGTACGAAGAATCCCGTCGGCGTGTGCGTATTTTTCATCGGCCATG
This sequence comes from Pseudomonas sp. TH06, assembly GCF_016651305.1. Taxonomy (GTDB): domain Bacteria; phylum Pseudomonadota; class Gammaproteobacteria; order Pseudomonadales; family Pseudomonadaceae; genus Aquipseudomonas. Next base: position 555,366 of record NZ_JAEKEC010000003.1, read on the forward strand.
GCGGCGTCGGGAATGGCGATGGCGGTCATGCCTGCCGCTTTCGCCGCCGTTACGCCAAACGGTGAATCCTCGAACACCAGACAATCCTCGGGCGCGACACCGAGACGCCGCGCCGCCGTCAGGAAAATATCCGGCGCCGGCTTGGCCGCACCGACTTCCGGATCGTCAGCCGTGACGATGAAATCGAACAGCGCAAACCAGTCGCGGTGCAACGTGGTTTTCTGGCCGAACGACTGTCGCGACGAACTGGTGCCCACGGCGATCGGAATATTGTGCGCCTTGAGATGACGAATCAGTTCTTCGGCCCCCGGCATGGCTTGCGCCTTGGGAAAGCGCTCGCGCATCAGCGGCTCGCGAATCACCAGAAACTCTTCAGCGGTGATCGGCAACTCCAGGGCCTCTACCACGTAGTTGGCCAGATCGTTGGCCCCACGGCCAATGATGTTCTGCTTGATGCTCCAGTCGAAGGTACGCCCGTAACGCTGGGCAATCAGCGAGGTGACCTCGGTGTAGATGCCCTCGGTGTCCAGCAGCAACCCGTCCATATCGAAAATCACGGCCTTGATCGGGCCGAACGCCTTCAGCGGTGCATTCATCATCGGATCCGTTTTCAAAGACATCCCGGGCGACGACTGGCGCCGCTGCTCGGATCTGATTAAAGGGTTCAGCAGCATAACGAGCGCAACAGACATTGGGCAACGGGCAATGTCCGTTGCGGCGATGAACAACTCGCGAGTATTTAGCGAAACATCCTACAAACATCCCCTACTTGCCCGACTTCTTTCCTTTTTGATCCCCCGCAAAGTCCGCGCACCTTTTTTGCTGTGCGCGAGTGACTGCGAATGTTCCAAACCGATCGGCTTCTGGCACTGAACAACAGCATCGGCCTGCTGGTGGTTGCCGCGCTCAATCCCGAACACCCGGACTTCGAAAACCTCATCCGGGAATTTCGCCTGTGCCTGAACAACTACGAAGCCTGGGCCGAACAGTTCTGGACCGGTTCGGCACTGGATGTCGAGCAGGTGTTCAAGGTCGGCAATGACGTACACCTCAGCGCGCCGGTCAAATCCCGCAAACCCGTCAGCTCATCGGTGTTCATGTGCCCTGCCAGCGGTCCGTTGACGCTGGTGCACATGTTTGAAGCCGCACGGTTTGTGCCGATTGGCGATACGCCGGTGACGCTTGAACCGGTGATTGCCGATGTCGCTGGCGTGTTGACCTTCGGCGAACCGCTACATCACACCATCGGGCCGAGCGGCATTCTGGAGGTGACCGACTGCGATCGGGGCCAGCGTTATCGCATCACCTTCTTTCCCGATGTTTCCACGCAGCATGTGCAGGCGCTGTATGCCTCTTACGAAGGTGTTATCGCCGGTCTGGAAGACTGGCTGCGCGGAGAATGGGCGGGATTTCAGCCGCTGTGGGCAGAGTTTTCCAACGCCGGTTTTATTGAGCGTTACGGCCAACTGCAACAAGCGGACTGGCGCGGATTCGAGAAAGCCCTGCACGGCGTCTGGGATGACATCAAACAACTGTTCGCCCTGCTCGCCGACTTGCAGGTCAACAGCGAAAAGCTGCTGGAGTACCTCAGCGAGGTCGAACTGGACGCGCTCTTGCAGGCCTCCAGCGAAGCGATCGCCAACGGTCTGCTGATCCTCAGCGACGAGCCACTGCTGTTCATACATCTGGCCGCATTCACCAGTTGGCTGAAGATGTTGCCGCCACAGTATCTGGCCGAGGTGGTGGCTGAGGTTCGTGTCGAGTTGCTGATCAGTTTCCTGTTGATGCGGGTGTCTGGCGGCGTCGGCGTGCAACTGCGCTTGAGCAGCAAAGTGCTGGCGAAGATCAAATCGCCGCGCGCGCGGGAATGGCTGGCGGCTTCTGCCTTGCGTCTGGCCGAGCTGACTGCCTCGCCGGATTTATCTCGACATGCCGGTGCTTTGAAGCCGCTGATGCTCAATGTGCGTGGCGTTGAATTGAAACCGACGCCGTCGATACCGTTGAACATTCGTCAGGCCGATTCTGTGGTGTTGACGGTGCCGAATCCCGCCCCCCTCGCCCGGGACAAGTCGCGCGCGGGCACTCGGATGGAGCGTCACGAGCCTCACGACGACGCGCCGGATCAGGCGAAAAACCCCAACGGTGACAGCGCCGATTGTGTGCCCGGTACGTGCACCAATGGCTGCCCGGTGTCGATGGTCACTGGCGAAGAGCTGCTGACCCTCACCGATGGCGTGCTGGATGGTTTGCTGCCATTCGAGTTCACCCGCTTGTATCGCACCAGTGCCGCCGAGATTGATGTCGGTCTGGGGTTTGGCTGGAGTCACTCGCTGGCGCATCGGCTGGAGTTTGACGGCGATTTTGTGGTCTGGGTTGACCATGAGAACCGGCGCACGCGGTTTCCGTTGCCGACTGTTGAGCGGCCGGCGATTCATAACAGTCTGTCGCGGGCGGCGATTTTTCTCGGGGATGAGCCGGAGGAGCTGATCCTTGCGCTGGCCGGGGACACGGCGCGGTTTTATCACTTTCGCGCTGGAAAGCTGACGGCGGTTAGTGATGGTTATGACAACCGTCTGCGTATTTCGCGGGATCGTCAGGATCGTGTTCAGCGTCTGGATAACGGTGCGGGACGGGCGTTGTTGCTGCGTTACGACCGGGCTCATCTGGTTGCGGTGGATTACCAGCGCTTTGACCCGGCGCAAAATCTTGCTGAGCCCTGGCACACCGAACAGACCCTCGTCAGTTACGGCTACGACGCCTATCGGCACCTGATCGAAGCGCGTAACGCCGTCGGCGACAGCGAGCGCTACGACTACGACGACCAGCACGTCATCCTGCAGCGCCAGTTGACCGGAGGCGCGAGCTTCTTCTGGGAATGGGAAGGCTCCGGCAAAGCGGCGCGCTGCGTGCGGCACTGGGCCTCGTTCTCGCAGATGGACACTCGCTACGTCTGGGATGACGACGGCAGCGTCGCGGTGCATTACGTCGATGGCACTGAAGAAACCTACGTTCACGACGACCGCGCACGGCTGGTGCGCAAGGTCGAAGCCGATGGCGGCGAGCACCTCAAGGCTTACGACGCCGCCGGGCGCTTGATCGCCGAGCAGGACCCTTTAGGCGCCGTTACCGAGTACCGCTACGACGACGTCGGACGGCTGATCGCGTTGCTTCCGCCGGACGATGAGCCGACGTCCTACGAGTACCGCAACGGTTTCCTGCACAGCCGCTCGCGTGGCGAGGCGGTGTGGACGTATCGGCGCAATGCTCAGGGCGATGTCACTGAGGCGATCGATCCCGACGGGCAGGTCAGCCATTACCACTACGACACTCGCGGGCAACTGCTGTCGATCCGCTATCCAGACACCAGTCGACACGTTTTCGTCTGGAACACCCTCGGTCAACTGACGGAAGAAACCCTGCCCGATGGCGGCGTGCGGCGTTTTTCCTACGATGCGCTGGGGCGACGGACCACCACGATTGATGAACACGGCGCGGTTACGCGGCAGCACTGGGACGCGGTTGGCCGACTGATCCAGACCACGTCTCCTACAGGCGCCACCCGTGCCTATAGCTACGGCGCTTATGGACAGGTCACTGCCGAACGCGACGAACTCGGGCGCGTCACCCGCTACGAATATGACGATGACCTGCACCTGGTCTCGCGCAAGATCAACCCCGACGGCACGCGGGTGCAGTACCGCTACGACCACGCGCAGCTGCTGCTCACCGAAATCGAAAACGAGTCCGGCGAAAAATACCAACTGGACTACACATCGACCGGATTGATCCGACAGGAAACCGGCTTCGATGGCCGGCGCACGGCCTACGTTTACGACCTCAACGGGCATCTGCTGGAAAAGACCGAGTTCGGTGATGACGGCTCGCAGTTAGTCACTGCGTATGAACGCGATGCTGCTGGCCGGTTGTTGCTCAAAACCCTGCCCGACAGGGTCAAAGTTGCCTATCAGTACGACCGCCTCGGTCGACTGACCGGTGTCGACGACGGTCAGAACCATCCGCTGGCCTTCGAATACGACCTGCAGGATCGGCTGATCACCGAGCATCAGGGCTGGGGCACCCTGCGCTACAGCTACGACGCCTGCGGCCAGCTCAAGCGTCAGCGCCTGCCGGACAACAGCAAACTCGACTATCACTACGCCAAGGGTGGGGCCCTGACGGCGATCCACCTCAACGGCGCGCCACTGACTTCGCACCGCTATGAGTCCGGTCGTGAACAGCAACGCAAACAAGGCCTGCTGCTCAGCGACTATGCCTACGACGATCAGGGCCGCTTGCTCGCCCACGCCGTAGGCCATGAGCACGCGTCACTGTACCGCCGCGAATATGCCTACAGCGCCAACGGCAATCTGGCGCACATCGCCGACACCCGCCACGGTCAGCGCACCTACGGTTACGACGCCCTCGACCAGCTGATCCGCGTCAGCCACTCGCGCGACGAACTGCCGGAATCCTTCGCCCACGACCCCGCCGGCAACCTGCTGATGCAGGACCGCCCCGGCCCGACACAGGTCAAGGGCAACCGCCTGCTGATGCAGGGCGATCGCCACTACGACTACGACGCCTTCGGCAACCTGATCCGCGAACGCCGTGGCACCGCGCAGAAACTCGTCACCGAATATCGCTACGACTGCCAGCACCGCCTCATCGGCCTGACCCGCCCCGACGGCAAAACCGCGTCCTATCAATATGACGCCTTCAACCGGCGCATCAGCAAAACCGTCGACGGCGCCACCACCGAGTTCTTCTGGCAAGGCGACCACCTCGTCGCCGAAAGCAGCAAGACCCACCACCGCAGCTACGTCTACGAACCCGGCACCTTCCGCCCGCTGGCGCTGCTCGACGGCAAAGGCCCGAAGAAGGCCTGCCCGTTCTACTACCAACTCGACCACCTCGGCACCCCGCAGGAACTCACCGACTACAGCGGCGAAATCGTCTGGTCGGCGCAATACGACGCCTACGGCAAAGTCGCCGCGATCACCCTGGCCGGCGAGGAATACCTGGACCAGCCGCTGCGCTTTCAGGGGCAGTATTTCGATGGGGAAAGCGGACTGCATTACAACCGGCATCGGTATTACGACCCTAGGCTTGGACGGTATCTGACGCCGGATCCGATCAAGTTGGCCGGTGGGTTGAATCAGTACCAGTACGTGCCGAATCCGACGGGGTGGGTGGATCCGTTGGGGTTGAGTTCGAACTGTCCGCCTAAAGGTCGAAAATCTCTCGGTTGTCCGAAACCTGATGAGGTTGAGCTTCCGGAGGTTTCCAGGCGTGGCGCTTTCAGGCAGGCAAAAGTTGATGCTGGAATTCCAAAAAGACAGCAGCCGGATATACAGATTGATGAGGTTAGTGGCAAACCGAGCCAGTACGCTTACGTCAACATGACGGATAGAAAAGAAAACAACATACTAAACAGTAGCAAAATGCCGATTATAACTAGAGAATATAAATTCACCCGCGAGGATGGTTTCAAACTCATACTTCAAGACCATTCCGCAGGTCACAAGTACGGAGACAAAGACAATAAAGGTGATCAAGGCCCACACATAAATGTTCGACCAGCTGACGACACACGAAATGGCAAGATTGAAAATACAAATGAACATTACCCCTTCAGAAGGTGACCATGAAATATTGGAATGACATAGAAGGCAGCAAATTCTTCAACATCGTATTTAGCACAGACATTGAAATCGGAGAAATAAAGCTTTTCGCCTTAAACGTAGACAACAACCTCTCAAATCTGACGTTAGCATTTGACATTAAAGATCTGCCAGATAGGCCTCCGACAAAATGGCAATCAATAAAATACAACGCTTGCCGCATCGGAATAACGTTCGGTGACATCCAATACTTGACAGTCACAAAAATCCCAGCGAAAGAAAACTTAACACTTAGCATAAATAAAGTTGATGACAAATATTTGATCTCGGCGATATCAAGTACTTCAGAAATAACGTTTACTGCATCATCACTAAGATTGCGGGACCCTAGTGTTTACCTGACAACGACACCTTTCTAGCGAAGTCTTTCTCGAGGGCCTGAAAACCAGGCCCTGAAGATTCGATTTTCAAACTGTCAGAACACTACAAAATAATCACTCACTGCTCGTCTTCTCCATACGCCATATCAGCCTCGTCCGAATCATTCAATGGCATCGTCGCATCACCCATCAGCGACCCTGGATTCTCATTCCTCGAACCATCAATAAAGCAAACACTGCACACCAAAAGTGGGAAAGAATTCTGGCGCACAATAAACGGTGACGGAAAGGACAAAACGGTAAGGCCTGCGCATGACTAAAAAATACTCTGCACATATTATTGCAATCGACCCAATCATCGAAGAATCAGTTCTCCTCAGCGTGCAAGGCCTGACTGTTCGGTGTTTTGTAGGCTTCTGCCCATCAATTATCGAAGTGGGAAAAACTTATGGGACCGAATTCGAAATGGTATTACCTGACGAGTTATACATCTCAAAGATGGATAATGAAGAAAGACGCGTCGAAATGAGCGGAGACGGCTTTTCGTGTAACGTTTGCGGCTATCTAGCCGGAGAAACCCTTCAATCCTTCGTTGATTTTTCAGATCAGGGCATTCACTTCGACTACCCCCATCTCAACGAACAATTCGTGAAAATCACTGCAGAAAGAATTGATGTCTCATTCTGACGAAAACGCCAGTCATTCATTTTTCGGAGGCGCTTCGACTGCCTCATCAATCTCGTCTTCCTCCAACGGCAACTCATCCCGCCGCAAAGGGTTCGTAGGGGAAGGCAACGGATACTCCGGCGTTTCATCACCATCAACGGTCTGCGAATCTCCACTCATTGCGCACCTCCCAAAGGGCCTGCACAAACACAGGCCCTGAAGAATCAGACTTCAAGCCGTCGGCACGTATAACCAAAAAACATCGAGTCACTGCTCATCTTCATCCTCTTCGTATTCCATATCTGCCTCATCCGAATCATTCAACGGCACCGTCGCATCATCCATGAGCGACCCCGGATCCTCATTCCCCGGATCATTGATAAACGGCAGCCTACTCGAGCCTTTTTCTTCCTTGCCTTCTGTTTCGGGAGTCATGGCGCACCTCATGTTTCGGGGGAATGTATACGTTCGAAAAGCCCTACGACCAAACGTTCCTGGGCCTGACGCGCCAAAACGAAAAACCCGGTACTTGGCCGGGTTTCTACTTACGAACTAGCAATCAATGATGCCGGTTCTTGTGTTTGTTCTTGTGCTTGTGACCGCCGCCGGAATGAGACTTCCCACCGTCACCTCCCAAATTATTCCCGACCGCACCACCGGCAGCACCGCCCAATCCTGCACCAACAGCCGATCCGGTTGAGCCGCCCAGACTGTTACCAACCACTGAACCGCCCGCTGCACCGAGGCCACCACCAATGGCTGCTTCGGTGCGATTACGTTTATTCGCCCCGACGGCACCGCCGGCTGCGCCGCCTACACCGGCACCGACCGCCGCGCCTGTGCTGCCACCGAGTTGCCCGCCAACCACATTGCCCAGTACACCACCTAGCCCACCACCAACCGCAGCCGACCCGTCACCAGCGGCCATCGCGCCTTGAGCCACCAGCAATCCGAAAAACAGTGCAGACAATGACAAACGCATATGAACCTCACAGTTCCCGAGTCGGGACAGTTCGCCCACGCAAGGGCCTATGTGAGATTGGAGACATCGGCGGGAAAAACGTTCAGCCATGAAAAAGCCCGACATCGAGTCGGGCTTTTTCTAACAAGCATCATGTATCAGTGACGCTTGTGACCTTTCGACAGGTTGCTGCCCACCGCACCGCCAGCCGCGCCGCCCAGGCCTGCACCAATGGTCGCGCCGGTCCTGCCGCCGAGGCTGTTGCCGATCACCGAACCGCCGGCCGCGCCGACACCGCCACCGATGGCTGCCTTGGTTCGACTGCCTTTACGTGCCGCCATCGCACTACCCGCTGCGCCTGCAACGCCAGCGCCAATCGCGGCACCGGTACTGCCGCCCATTTTCTGGCCGACCACGTTACCCAGCGCACCACCCAGACCACCGCCCAGCGCTGCGGTGCCGTCACCAGCAGCCATCGCACCTTGAGCAACGAAGAGCCCCAGAACCAAAGCAGGCAGTGTTAAACGCATGACGAAAACCTCAAAAATTGGGATGACAAAAAGGGCCGGGATTTAATGTCGTCAGAGCGCAAAAGTCCAGACGAAATCGCAGCGCTGCGCGCACTCGGCGCCGATTGGACAGCGATTCTGGAAAAGGTTTTATGACAGGCAAAAAAAAGCCCGCTGGGGAGACGGGCTGGAGACTTGCTTTCTAACGGATGGCTTCACCCTACTTTGGCGGACGTGAAAAGTTTGTGAAAACTTACCAACACCTGTAGGACATTTCCTCACTCAATTGCCACATGTAAAAAACCCCGTACGTTGACGGGGTTGTTCGCACTCGGACTATTTGCGGGCGCGGGTCGCGACCCTGGGTAGAAATTTCGCCTTCGGCCCTTTGGGTGCCGTGGACTTGATCTTGCCGGTCTGCACCGGGTCCTCGCCAAAACCTGCCTGGTACTCGGTCTGGCCGCACCGCACACAGTTGTTGAAGGAAAATTCAGCGCCATCGTCTTCGATATACGGATCAGTCATACCTTCGCCCCTTCGAATCAGGTCGACACCGGCAAAGCCCTTTTGCCAAAAAAAATATCGACCTCCAAGACTTTTGAGACTAGCCGGTCATTCCTGGACTTGTTATTCAGATGGACTGGCGCCCGACGAATGGGCTACAAAAAATAAACAAAATCCAGGGGCGCCTATCTTACAAACCGGGCTAATCTGCACTTCCGTTTCATTGCGAAGGAATCGCGAACATGGCCCTGAAAACCAGCGCCCTACTCCTTTCAGCTCTTATGATCAGTGGCTGCGGAACCATCAGCAGTGTTTTTCAGGAGGACACCGTTGCAGGCAATGACCTGAAAACGCGCCAAACCTATTGCGACTCGATTTCCCGGATCTACAGCGGTATCGGCTACGACTTCTGCGTACTCCATGCATCTGAATTACCGATGAAAGCCTTCGGAACAGGCCGACCTGCGGCGCCGCTGGTTCTGCTCGATCTGGCGGTATCCGGCGTAACGGATACTTTGGTATTGCCTTACACCGCCTATCAACAGGTTAAACACGGCAATATCGAAATCTACCAGGCACAAACGTCGAATCAGTGATCAACGCAACTTGACCGCCGTACCAGTCGCAAACACCACAACCATGCCGCCCTTGCCGCCAGGCATGCTGATCTCGAAATCCACGCCGACCACCGCATCCGCTTGCAGAGCACGCGCCCGCTCCCTGATTTCATCGGTGGCCTGAATACGCGCTTCTTTCAACGCCCGCTCCAGCGTCTGCGACCGCCCACCAAAGAAGTCGCGCATACCGGCGAACATGTCGCGGATCACATTGACGCCCTGCACCGACTCGGCACTGACAATGTCCAGATACGCGGTGATCTGGCGCCCTTCAATGGCGTGAGTGGTGGAAATAATCATGAAGTCGTCCCTTGTGCTGGCAAATAAAACTGGGATTGTAAGCCCTGACCACGGTGAAGCCGACTTCAACGGCGCGTCCGATAAAATCCAGACGCCAGAAACCACAAAACCCCTGACTTCTTTCGAAATCAGGGGTTTTGTGTAATCGAATATGGCGGTGAAGGAGAGATTCGAAACTACCCGTTTGCGGTTTTTTGAGCATCCCTCCCCGGTTTATAAGGGCTGCAGAGGAGCGAGTTTTTTAATCTCAGTCCCATGTCAGTCCCATGGGTTTTGCACACCAGGTTGCAGAACACGGACGCGAAGGCCGTTTCGACGTTTCATGTTGACCCATGGGAAAAAGGTAATTTTGGTAATGCGGCATGAGGCAAGCTCTGGAAGCCTTGAAAATCGGGGCATTGAGAGCAGTAAGCAGAGGTAATAATTTGGTAAGTATGAGGTTAGAAAATTACCTTTCCTATGAGTAATCCCTTATAGCCCTCAAACCCAGTAAAACCGGGCACTTCAGAAATTATTACCCTAACTCTTACCTAAAATTACCTCTTGAGGTAATGAGTGAAAGCCAGGCATGACAAGGGCTGTAGCGCGTTTCTACACCTCGCTTACCAAAATTACCTTTTTCCCAGCCCACGTCTGAAAAATGGCCAAGACGACGTCCCTTTCCGACGTTTTTCACATCATGCAAATTGGCACTGGTCGCAAGTAAATCCTTGGTTACGCTGTGCAATACCAGAAAATAACGGAGAGCCAAGCAGGCTGGGCCTTACAGCCGTTTTGCAAGCGGACTGAGTGGTGTCTGATTCCCAGTTGGTGCGACCAGTGCCGAAAACGAAAACATCCTTTGCGGTAGGTTTTTCAGGGCGTCGCCCCTGCACGCCAGGCGTTTCACTCCCTTGGCCAACTCGTCGACGCTCCGTAACGCAGTGCAAGTACCTTTGCTCTTTTTTGCAAAACCTTGCACTGCGTGCAATCGCTACAACGCCAACAGCCCCCGCAGCAGGCTTGGCCAGAGCAGGTGTTTGCACCACTCTGGCCTTTGCATAAAAAAGGGACGCAAAGCCCGTCGGCGGGAGGGGGATAAGTGCTTTCTTTGAAGATTTTTTATCCCAAAATGGAAATTAATGATTCAATCAAAATTTAGTAGATGGCCATATTGAGAGGTAGCAATGAGGGATCTAGGAGCGACAGGGGAGCATTACTTCAGTGCTTGGTGCGCAGCGTCCGGTATGACCGCGAACAAAGCAGTGTCAGACCGAAATGGCTGGGATATGTTTGTTGAAGTAGACAATAACGGAAATAGTACAAACCCTATGTTAATCCATGAAGGATTAATGGAAATAAAAATTCAAGTTAAATCAACAGATAAAAAAAATAGATTTGTAGATGTGGAGCTATCGAATCTTAGAAAAATGGCAACAACGGCTCTTCCCTCTTTTTACGTGCTACTAGAATTCGATGGATCTGAAACACCAACTCAGGCATATCTGTGTCACGTCGACAAATCACTAATACGAAAAATTCTAGAGAGAATCGCTCAACTTCTACACGAAGACCGCAAGGTAAAACTTAACAAAAAATTCATGCGACTTCGTTTTTCCGAAAACGTTACTCCACTCACACCAACAAAATTAAAGTCAATGATACTCGGACATATAGGAAACTCCCACATAGAGTACATGGAAGACAAACGCAAATTTCTAGCATCCACAGGATTTGAGGAGGGAACACATAAAGTTAATTTCACCATATCCGGGAGTTCTCAACTTGAAAGGCTTATCGACTTATCACTAGGAAAAAACGGCGCAGTCGAAATAATTGACATGCAGGCCCACGCGATCCGATTCGGACTTTCTCAAGAGCAACTTTTAATACAAAGTGAAACAGCAATACTTTCAATGCCCGACATCATGCCCAGCGCCGAAGGCACGCTGTCTTTCAGAGACAAATCCACTGGTCGGTCGATTGTTTTCCCTGCACGCCTATACCAAAGCGCATTTAACGACTGGGTCCCGGACGAATTCAAAAAAGTCAGATTTGATGCAGATGTTTTTGAATTACATCTCTCTAAGTATGGACAGATCTGTACGTTTACCGCTTCTGTTGCAAATGCAGAGCTATCTGACGTCGAAACAGTTTTAAAGTTATACAAGCTAGTCAGTATGCTTTGGAAACCTGAAAACATTAAGCTAACGTTCAGATTTCAAGAACTGGTAACAAGCGTGGACATGAACCCGGGGGAAGGTTTCGCGGACTGTTCAACAACAATAGAAGCTCTTGAAAAAGTTGTCAAAATTAAGCGATACTTCGAAATTGACCATAATTTCCCTGTAACGCTTTCAGAAGTCGATAAGAAACATCGACACATACACCAAATCAATTTTCTTATAGATGAAGACTTGGATCTTGTTTTTCTAGACTTCACCCTTGATATCGGCCCTGATCACGGGGTAGAAGTAGATTGCTTCTACGTGCTTTTCTTTGAATTAGGCGGTTATATTTTTGTAGAGCTAATACTATTCACGGGCATAGCCCTCAAAGAGGAAAACAAATATATCTTAAGGCCCGCTAGTAAAAAATCACTTTACAGAACGGTATTTCGATCTGGAGAGTTAAATAAAGAAATACTGAGAACTGAACTTTTAGAAGCTATGGAATCGAATGAAGGTGATCGAAGCACAATAGATCTAATACCTTACTTTTTTTCCAAAACGCCTTTGAGTTAAAAGCCTCCTAGCCCCGAGAAGGTTGAAAGCTACTGACTCGTTTTCTCTGCGCGCAGGGCGCCTCACTCAGTGGACTCGTCGACGCTCAGTAACGCGGTGCAACGACTCTGCCTTGTTTGCACGGCGTGCGATCCTTACAACGACAAAAACACCTAGCAAACTTGGGCAGGCACTACTTCCCTCTCGCATTGACGAACCATCAGATGTAGCATGCATTGACAACCCTTTGGATTTGCACACATGGCAGTGATCACTGGAAGACACATCTACGTCAACACGTTTGACAAGACTTACAGCATCGATAAAAGCAAAGTACTCAGTCATTTCGAATTAGATTTTGAAAAATGGGCTTGGCTACAGTCCGTAAGGTCACCAGAAGCTGACGAATACTATTTCTCTCATATTAAGGAAGCGAAAGACACATTAATAAATACTGACCCAGACATCAAAGCCCAATCACAGATCAGCATTAAAAATTACGTCACCACAGATGGAGATACTGGAAAATTTATATTTGACACAAAAGATCAACACGGGGAACTTGTGGCATTCTATGCTCTACAAATAGCAACTTCCACTACCGATGATCACCCTTACTTCAGCAAATCCGACACATTAAGAAAAACCTCATCATACGAATACCTGCTGGCCAACTACTTATTTTTTCAGCACATCAACGCCGCAGAATACATAACTGGAAACTTACAAAAAAAACTAAGACAAGAGCTTAATGACTTTAAAGCCAATGCCAGCGATTCACTAGAGTATATTGAAAGATCCAAGCATTCTGCGCATTCGATTTTGATGGCAACCACACAAGAGCATGACCGGGCAAAGTCGTTACACCAGAAAAATCAGCGTAGAAGGTTTAGGCGATATAAGAAGGTATTTGCTTCCGTGAGACGGGATGCCGCAGAAGCAAAACAGGCTGCACAAACTGATCTGAAAACTGCTTACGACACCTATCACGCGCAGGTTGACCTACAATCATCGATAGTTTATTGGGGCGAAAAAATAGCGCAGCATAACAAAGTCAAATGGAGGTGGCTTGGAGCAGTAGTCGCTTCCCTAGTCCTAACCTTTACAATGCCTGTTATTTATTACGCAATGGGAGGAGTCTCCGCTCTTTCAGCATGGAGACACCAGAATATATCAGCAAGCTCGCAAACACCGAATACAGCTGAAAACCTCAAAACAGAAACACAGAACAATGAAAAAAACACGCCAACTGACAATATGGAGAAGGTGGTTTTTGCTAGTGGGATTGCAGACCTGACTGGCGCCGCTTTAATCGTTGCCCTTCTATCAGTACTGCTTAGATTAAGCTTAAGACAATACAACATATCAATCTATTTAAGCCATGATGCAGAAGAGAGAGTAACAATGTTAAAGACATATTTAGCCCTTTCCAACGAGGGAAAACTCTCTAATGATGGAGATATGAAACTTGTACTCGAAGCACTTTTCAGAGCATCGCAGACTAGCGGGGTCCCTGACTCCGCGCCTGCAACCCCAATAGAATTGATAATCAAAGCTATAACAGATAAAAAATAGAAAAAACTCAAAGCGTAATAGACTTTAATAAATTTGAGAGCGCAGCAGCTTGTAAAGCGTCGGCGGTGAATCCCGTCGACGTCGCGGGCACAGGGCTTGAGCCGTGAACATGGCTCGCAAGCTGCAGGGATAGGTGTTCCACTAGATCCAATGTTTGGCACAAAATCCTGAATATGTTTACGCTCTCGGATCCTACGTGGTTTCTAGGCGCGATCAGACGTTGACTGATACTAGCCACACTCTCACGCAGTCCCGTAATTTGCTCATGCATATCACCACCGACAATTAAGTTATGCTTTTGCCCCACAACCAAGTTCAGATCGCGACCGGTTGCTTGGTGCAGATCGTCCACCGCTGCCAAGCTCGCGGATCCGCCCGACAT